>JACRCR010000067.1 GCA_016218925.1 Deltaproteobacteria bacterium
AATGGCTCGCTGTGGGATCGTCACAACTTCGATATCAGCGCGGCCTTCACCACCCCCGGCACCTACACGCTGAGCGTGGACGGACAAGACAGCACCAGCGACTGCCTGGATCTGGTGGTGTTACTGATCGACCTCGAAGCTGGGTCGGTGTCGTGCGGCAACGGCATCATCGACCAGGGTGAGCAGTGCGACCCGGGGACGCAGATTCCCACCTGCACAGCGCCGGCGATCTGCACCGGTCAGTGCATCTGCGGCTGCGAGCTAGACTCGCACTGCGACGACGGCGATCCATGCACGGCGGATACCTGCACGCGGGCCTCGGGTCAGTGCAACCACACCGATATCTGCGGCACTACCACAACAACGCTGCCGCCGACCACGACGACAACGCTGCCGCCGGTAAGCGGTGCGTGCTGCGCCAACAGCCAGTGCTTCATGACGAGCTCTGGATTCTGCGAGATCGGTACCTACCAGGGCGACGGTACCAGTTGTGACACGCCTGGCATCTGCGCGGCATGCGGCAACGGCCTGATCGAACAGGGCGAAGTGTGCGACGACGGCAACACCGCGGCCGGTGACGGCTGTGACGGCAAGTGCACCGTCGAGCAGTGTTGGGCTTGCGTTGCCGAGCCGCCGCCGACGACGACCCTCGGTCCGACTCTGCCGGGTCCGTCGATCTGTACCCCCGACGACGGCGCTTCCTGCACCGACGGCGACATCTGCACGATCGGCGACACTTGCTCGGGCGGCACCTGCGACGGTAACGCGGTGGTGATCCCGGCAGCCTGCAACTGGGTGATGGTCGGAGACATCAACGTTCAGTCGCGCACCCGCGGCCAGAGTCAGGTTACCGGTCACGTCTGCGGCGGACGGGTGCGTCTGGGTGAATTCACCACCACCAACGGCGATGCCGTAGCTACGCTTGCAAGCGGCGTGGGCATCCAGATCAGTTCGCACGCTGCGGTCTCCGGTGACATCGTCACCGGCGGCAGCTCGGTGCGAGGCAAACCGCGTCTGGTCCTGCTGCCGGGGCTGGCAACCGATGTAGTCGCCGGGGGCACCACTGCAGTTCAGTCGGGCGATCCCGACGCGATCTACGATACGCTCGGTACCAATGCGCGGGTCGGCGACTGCGCCACCGCCCAGGGTGACGTTGCTGCCGGCGACTCGCTGCTGAGCCTTCTGCCGCCTGGACCGGACCTCGGCGACACGTTCATCGCTGCCAACGGCTCTCTGACGCTGACGGCGACGAATCCTGGCGGTCTCAACGTCTTCGACTTCAGGAAGCTGCTTTCCGGGATGGATGCGACGCTGACGCTGGACGGCGCCGGCAACGCCGGCAGCGTGTTCGTGCTGCGCGTGTCGAAGAAGCTCGACCTGCGCCTGCGCAGCAAGATCGTGCTGGCAGGCGGTACCGTGGCCGGCAACGTGATCCTGTACAGTCAGGCCAAGTGCCGCTTCGGCAACGAGGTGGTCGGCGTGGGCACGGTGTTCTGCCCGGCCGGCAAGCTGATCCTGAACGCGCGAACGCAATGGCAGGGCGCGCTGGTGGGTGGTCGCGGTCGCGTAGAGCTTCGCGACAGCGGCATCCTCACCCACGTGCCGCTGCAAGTCGGGCCGTAGGCCCGACGCCTGGTGGAAGGGCCGTAGGCCCGACGCCTTGTGGAAGGGCCGTGGGCCCAGCCCCATGGTGGTCGGACCGCACGGACCGACCATCAGACGACGGCGATCAACGAAGAAGGCCGGCTCTCCTTGCGGAGGGTCGGCCTTCTTCGTGTCCAGAGGCCGCGGCGCATGCGCGCCGCGGTCACCCGATGCGTGTGGTTCGGTCGGCCCAGTAGCGATCGCGCAGCAAGCGTTTGTAGAGCTTGCCGGTGGGATGGCGCGGCAACTCGGCCTCGAAGTCGATGCTGCGCGGACACTTGATCTTGGCGAGTCGACCCTGACACCACGACAGCAGTTCGCTTTCGAGCGCGGGGCCGGCCTCGTTCATGTCCATCGGTTGCACGACCGCTTTGACTTCCTCGCCGAGTTCCTCGTGCGGGATCCCGAAGACCGCGACATCGGCGACTCTCGGGTGCGTGACCAGGACGTTCTCGGCTTCTTGCGGATAGATGTTCACGCCGCCCGAGATGATCATGAAAGCCTTGCGATCAGTGAGGTAGAGAAAACCCTCCTCGTCCACGTAGCCGACATCGCCAAGGGTGCTCCAGCCTTTGTCGTTGTAGGCCTGCCGAGTCTTCTCCGGATCGTTGTGGTACTCGAAGCGATTGCCCGAAGCGAAATAGACGGTCCCCGCTTCGCCGGCCGGCTGCTCGGTGCCGTCGTCGCCCACGATGTGAACTTCGCCGAGAACGGGTCGTCCCACGGAGCCCTTGTGCGCTAGCCAGTCGTGCGAATTGATCGCGCACAGGCCGTTGCCCTCGGTGCCGCCGTAGTACTCGAACAGGATCGGTCCCCACCACTCGATCATCTGTTCCTTTACCGGGACCGGGCAGGGTGCGGCCGCGTGTATCGCCACGCGCAGACTGGAGACGTCGAAGACGTTGCGCTCTGCCGGCGGCAGCTTGAGCATCCGCACGAACATCGTAGGGACCCACTGGCTGTGGCTGACGCGGTACTTCTCGATCAGCTCGAGCGAACGCAGTGCATCGAAATGTTCCATGATGACGGTGGTGCCACCCAGGCGGTGGACCGTCATGTTGAAGCGCAGCGGCGCAGCGTGGTAGAGCGGCGCCGGCGACAGATAGACGCTCTGCGGGTCGACGCCGTAGAGACCGCCGACGAAAGCCACCAGCGCGTTGGGGGTTCCGGCCGGAACATCGAGCAGCGCGACTTTGACGCCTTTGGGAACTCCGGTGGTTCCCGAGCTGTAGAGCATGTCGGCGCCTTCGCGTTCGTTGGCGATCGGCTCGGAGGGTAGCGACGCGACTGCGTCCTCGTACGACGTGAAGACCTCGGACCGGCCATCGAGCACGTAGCGTCCGATCAGGCGCGGACACGCGGCGGCGGCCGGAGCGCCGACCGCAATCTTCGAAGTCGACGTGAAGAAGGCTTTCGCGCCGCAGTCGCCCACTATGTAGGCGACTTCGGCCGCCGTCAGTCTCGAACTGATCGCGGTGTAGTACAGGCCCGAGCGCTGGGCCGCCCAGCAGATCTCGAGAAAGCGCGGATGGTTCTCGAGGAAGATCGCGATCGAGTCACCCGGTCTCAGCCCCAGATTCCACAGCAAGTGGGCGCACCGATTGGAGCGCCGGTCGAGCTGGCCATAGGTAACGACCTCGCCGCTGTCAGCCATGATGTAGGCCGGCTTGTCCGGCGAAGTGCGAGCGTGGGTGGCTGGATACATCGGTGTTCTCTCCCGGAGCGACGTAGGTTCGGGTCGCGGCGGCGCGGATTGTCGAGGCGCGCGCGTTTGCTTGCAAGCGCGACCGCCGTGATGCCGACGTTGTTCTCATCCGGCGTCCTGGAATAGAGTCGCCCGCGTCGTGCACTGTTTCATGCTCGCCGTGGCCCAGGCCTCCACGCTGGATCATTACACCAACAACTTCAGCCTCTTCCTGCTGTTCGAGGAGTTCCGGCCGTCGCACTATCCGGCACGGTTGGGCGTGTTCAGTCACGCGTTCTTCGAAATCGACGCCGAAGAAGTCGGATTCGACTTCGAGGTCAGGCTGATCGTCGTTCGCGGCGCCGAACTGTCGTTCGCGTCGGACCCGGTCGAGGTCAAGCCGAGCGGGGATAGGCACCGCGTGAGGATCAGCGGTATGGTCATTCCGGAGCCGGGAACTTACAGCGTTGGCGTGGAGTGGCGTCGCAAGGGCGCCGGCGCCGCATGGGTTCGTGGAAGCACAGCCTGGCCGATCAAGGCCAACGCCCCGCTGCAGTGAGAGCGACCGGCGCGTCCCGCATCTCGAGCGCCGGACTGCGAGCGTTCCACTTCGGGATCGCGCTCGTGCTGGCGGCCTGCTGGGCGGTTGCACTGCCTTCGACCGTGACCGCGACCTCGACCGCAGGGGCCGGCGTTGCGGCGCACGTGGAGGCGCAGCCGCGCATCCATCCGCTGGTCGCCACGGCGCTTGCCTGCGAGCCTCGCGTGCAGGTCATGCTGCAACTCGATCGCGACGCCGTCTTGGGCGCTGCGGGCGGGCGCAGGCCACGACGCCGCGTGGTGCGGCGCGCGATCGACGCGTTGCTGGCCGACTTGACCGAGCCGGCCGGATTGGCGGGCGGCAGCTTTCAGGTGGTCGGTCGATTCGACGGCCTGCGGGCGGTGGCCGCCTGGGTCGATGCCGGCGGTGCGCTGGCCGCGGCGGCACATTCGCTGGTGCGCAGGGTATTGCCGGATTCGGGCGGAACCGCGGCGCTGCTGCAGTCGCTTCCGCTCACTCATCTGAGCGAAACCCGAGCGGCGGGCTTTACCGGCCAGGGTCTGGCCGTGGCAGTGATCGACAGCGGGATCGACAAGACGCATCCGAGCTTTGCCGGCGCAGTGGTCGCCGAGTCCTGTTTCTGCTCGAGCAACTGCTGCCCCAACGGCAAGGCTACGCAGTTCGGTTCGGGAGCGGCGACCGATCAGAACGGGCACGGGACCAACGTCGCGGGCATCATGGCCGGCCGCGGGCTCGGCGCTCCGATGGGGGCTCTTCCCGACGTAGGGATCATCGCCGTGAGGGTGCTCGACGCCCAGGGTTTCTTCTCGACCACCGGCGACATCGCTTCTGCGCTCAGCTGGCTGCACCAGAACTACCCCGCGGTGGCGGCGGTCAACATGAGCCTGGAAACTTTCGCGCGCTTCTCGGCGTCGTGCGACTCTTCGTTCCTGGATCTTGCCGGCAAGGCCGCGCTGCTTCGCGGCGATGGCGCGTCGCTGGTGGCGGCAACCGGCAATGAGGCCGACGTCTCGCAGGTGGCCGCGCCGGCGTGCGTGGGCGACGTGACCGGCGTGGCCGCGGTGTGGGACGCGGCGCAGCAGGGCGTCACCTATTGCGACGACGGACAGGTGGTCGCCGACGAGATCACCTGTTTCAGCAACCGCGGCGCGCTGGCCGACCTGCTGGCTCCCGGCGCCGCGGTGACCGCGACCGGGCTCGGGGGCGGCAGTTCCACCTACTACGGTACTTCGCAGGCCTCGCCGATGGTTGCAGCCTGCGCGGCCGCGCTGCGCCAGGCCAATTCCGCTGCTACCGTTGCCCAGCGACTGCACTCCATGAAGCAGTCACCGACGACGATCTTCGACGCTGCCAGCGCGCGCGGCTATCCGCGTCTGGACTGCGCTCGCGCGGTCCAGGTCGTTACCTCGTCGTGCGGCGACGCCGACGGGGATCACTTGGTGAAAGCAAGCGACGCGCTGGCGGTACTGCGCGAGGCGGTGGGCGGCATGGGACTGTGCCCGATCGAGCGCTGCGACTTCGACGGAAGCGGCAGGGTGCAGGCGAGCGACGCACTGGCCACGCTAAGGCGAGCGGTCGGCCAGTCGACGTCATCCGCGTGCACCGGCGGCATCTGACCGCCGGCGCTGGGTCCCTCGACGGGCTGCTACGGATAGCAGGCGAACAGAGCGCGTTTGGTCTCGCCCGCGAAGGAGGCTGCGGCGGCGATCTTCTCGACACGCGCGAAGCCGTTGGCGAGCGCGAAGCTGGCGATCCACTCGTGCGGATCCCGTCCCATGTCGGGCATCTTGGCGGCCCAGCTTTCCTTGTGTTCGTCGGCCTGGCCCATCTCGAAGAGGCACACCTTGCCGGTCCTCGATGCGACCAGGCGCAGGATCCGCGCTGCGTAGTCGACGCCGTTCTGGTACATCATGTGGTGCAACACCGACAAGAAGATCACTGCGTCGAACGTCGGCAGTCCTTCGAGCAGCGATTCGTCGACCGGTGCCATCGCGAATCCGGCGTTCTGGAGGTCGTTCAGCACCAGCTGGTTGGTGCAGGTGAAGATGCGCCGCTGGTCGAAATCGACGCCGATGCAAAAGCGCAGCCCGGCGCCTGCGGCACGCAGCACGTAGTAGCCTTCCGAGCATCCCAGATCGACCAGGCTCCTGGCGTCGGCTGCTTGCAGCACCGGCGCGATCGCTTCCCAGCGTACTTCGCAGTCTCGCGCGCTGGCGGTGTACCCTGAAGCGGTGACGACGGGTTGGTAGATCTCGTAGCTGCGCAAGTGCAGGCGCTGGACGGCGCCGGCCACGGCGCGCAGCAACGGCTTGACGGGTTTACGCTTCACTGGGACTTCCTTCCAAGCGGTGTTTGGTTCGCACGCTATCTCCAGCGCGGGCGCCCGTGCGGCAGCGACTGCGGCTGCACGGCACCACCTTGCGCAGACTCGTTGCGAAAGGTCGCGGAAACTAACCCAGGGGGCTCGAAGAGGCCAACCTGAGGTGCGGCGACCGCGGGGCCGGCGCCGAGAGCGGCCGGCACGATCCGGCGGCGACAGCGGCGGCCTTGCCTTGCATGTGGCCCGTTCCTACAGTCCGCCGGCGGAGGATCCGATGACACCCAAACTTACCGAGGCCGAACTCGCACAACTGCTCCAGGCGCCGGAGATCGGCGTGCTGTGTACCGTCGACTCCGCGGGGCGCCCCGAAGGTTCGCCGATCTGGTTCGAGGCGCAGCCGGGAAGGATCTACGTGCACGTGGACGCAGCCTCGAAGAAGGCGCGCAACATACGCGGCAATCCGAACGTCTCGCTGACGGTCGACACTCGCGTCGCGCCCTACCGCGGCGCCGTGTTGCACGGTGTCGCTCGCGAGTTGCCTCCGGACCAAGGCATCCTGCGGCGCACCGCGATCCGTTATCTCGGGCCCGAAATGGGCGAGAACTACCTGGTGATGACCAGCGCGGCCGCCGCCGCCAGCACGTTGCTGGAGATCGCCATCACCGGCCGCTTCACCTGGGACTACGCGAAGGGATTCTGATGAAACTCGACGGCAAGACTGCCTTGATAACCGGTGCGGGTTCGGGACTGGGGGCGGCGATCAGCCGCCTGTTCGCCGCAGAAGGGGCCCGCGTCTGTGTCACCGACATCGACGCCGCCAGTGCCGAGAAGGTCGCGACCGAGTGCCGGGCCGCCGCGCCCGGAGCTTTCGCGGTGCGCTGTGACGTGGCCGACTCGAGTTCGGTTCGCGAGGCTTTTGCGGCGATGGACGCCGCCTTCGGTGATCTCGACATCCTGGTGAACAACGCCGGCATCATCCACACCGATCCGGACTATCTGACGGCGTTCCAGTCCAAGGGTCTGGCCCAGATGGCCGAGTTGATGACGACCGGGCACATCGCGACTCACCTGGACACGCTCGACCATGTGACGGATGCGATGTTCGACCGCATGCTGAGGATCCACCTCTACGGGACCTTCTACTGCACCCGCGAGGCGCTGCCGCGGATGCGAAAGCGAGGGCAGGGCGGACGCATCATCAACATGGCCTCGATCATGGGGTCGGCATCGCTTGCCGGTGCGCCCGACTACGCGGCGGCCAAGGGCGGCATCCTGGCCTTCACGCGCGCGATCGCACGAGAGGCGGCGTCCTATGGCGTGCTGGTCAACGCGATCTCGCCGGGTTTCATCGATACGCCGCTGCTGACGCCTCTGGACGAGCAGCAAAAGTCGCTCATCAAGATGCAGACTCCGCTGGGCCGGCTCGGCACGGCAGAGGAAATCGCTGCGGCGGCGCTGTTCCTGGCCGGGCCCGATTCGACGTTCGTCACCGGCCAGTCGTTGTCGCCCAACGGCGGCATCTACATGTCGCAGTGAACCGCGGTGAGCTCGCGGCGGGCCTCGTTGCGTGCATCACGGCTGCCGCGTGCGGCGTAAGCGCCGCGGGGCAGGTGCCGCAGCGCGCCAGTGCCGCGGCGCTGCGGGGTGCGCCGGTTGCAACTTCGGCGACGGCGCCGCCTCGCATCGTTCGAGTGACGTCGAGCGCAGATTCAGGTGACGGCTCGCTGCGGGCCGCCATCGAGAGCGCCAACGCTGCCGCGCGGCCACTGTTTCCGGAAGAGGACGCTCGGTCGCGCGCGCAGCGCGCCCTCACCATCGAACTCGCGCTCGCGGCCGATCAGGCGATAGTGCTGTCGCGAGCGCTTCCCGAAATCGAGGGTCCGGGCACGTTGCTGGACGGCGGCGGCGCGACGATACGTCAGGCCGGCGATTGCCGCCGCGCAGACGGTCGCCGAGGCTGCGACGGAATCGTCGTGGTCGGTCCTGGCATCACGGTTCGGCGTCTGCGCATAGCCGGTTTTCTGCTCGACGGTGTGTCGGTACGCGGAGGCTCGGCGCGCGACGCGTTCATCGAGGACGTGCACGCGATCGACAACCGCGACGACGGCATCGGGGTATCGGCGGCCGCGGGTCCGGTCCGGATCGAGCGCTGCCTGCTGATGGGCAACGGCTTCCGGACCAAAGGCAAGGGGATCCTCGTCTTCGACGATTCGCGCGCGACCATCCGTGACAGCGTGGCGGTGGCCAACCGCGACGGCATCAGCGTCACGCGGCGCGCGCAGGCACGCTTGGAAGGGGTCTGGATCGTCGCCAGCTTCGACAAGGGACTGGGTGTTTCGGGCGGTGCCGTGCGCGGGAGCGACAATCGCATCATCGCAAACGGCGACGGGGCCGGGTTCTTTGAGCGGCCGCCCAACGCCGACGGGCTGCGCGTCGGACTGGCGGGGAGCGCCGATCTGACTTCGACGCGGATCGAGGGCAACGGCGACGCCGGTGTGGTGGTGCTGGATACCTCGTCGGTGGTTCTGCGTGGCGGCACCGTGCGCGCCAATCACGGCCGCGCGCTCGTGCGTGCGCGCACCGCGACGGTGCACGCAGAGGGCGTCGCGACGGCGGTGGGCGTCAGGCGCCGAGCCGCGCCGGTTACGCTGCCTGACGGCGCTCGATGATGCCGAGGATGTCGGCCATGATGCCGGTCAGTTCGAAGTTCTTGGGCGTGTAGACTCCGGCCACTCCGATCTTCCTCAACTCACGTGCGTCGTCCTCGGGAATGATGCCGCCGACGATCAGCGGAATATCGGCCATCCCGGCATCCGAAAGCTGTTTCAGCATCGCCGGCACCAGCGACATGTGCGAGCCGGACAGAATACTGAGCCCGATCGCATCGACGTCCTCTTCCTGCGCGGTGGCGACGATTTCTTCCACCGTCAGGCGGATGCCCTGGTAGATCACGTCGAAGCCGACGTCGCGGGCGCGCACCGCGATCTGCTCCGCGCCGTTACTGTGACCGTCCAGGCCGGGCTTGCCCACCAGCAGGCGCGGTGTGTGGCCGATGCGTCTGCTCATCGTCGCGACCCGGCCTCGCAGTGCTGCCAGGTCCTCGGTCTCGGCCGCAGCCACGCCGGTGACGCCGGTGGGCGCGCGGTACTCGCCGAAGATCTCGCGCAATGTGTCGGACCACTGCCCGGTGGTGACGCCGGCGTGGGCCGCGCGGATCGAGGCCGCCATGATGTTCTCGCCGCTGGTCGCCGCGTCGCGCAACGCGCGCAGCGAGGCTTCCACCTCGGCGTTGCTCCGGGAGCGACGAAAGGCCCTCAACCGCTCGATCTGTTCGGCCTCGGCACGCGGGTCGATCTTGAGGATCGCTGAATCGATGTCGGCAGTCAGCGGCGAGGGCTCCGACTCCTGATAGCAGTTGACGCCCACGACCTTCTGCCGGCCGCTTTCGATGCCGCGCAGCCGGCGCGCGTTGGACTCGACCAGACGCTGCTTCATGTAGCTCGACTCGACCGCCTTGATCGCGCCGCCGAGCTCTTCGATCGCGGCGATTTCGGCGCGGGCATCCGCGATCAGGTCACCCACCTTGCGCGCGATCACCGGCGAGCCGTTGAAGATGTCTTCGTAGTCCAGGATGTCGGTCTCGCAGGCCATGATCTGCTGGGTGCGCAGGGCCCACTGCTGGTCCCACGGTCGCGGCAGTCCCAGCGCTTCGTTCCACGCTGGAAGCTGCACGGCGCGTGCGCGCGCGTCGCGCGAGAGCACCACGCCGAGCATTTCCAGCGCGATGCGGATGGCGTTGTTCTCGGGCTGCTGCTCGGTCAGTCCGAGCGAGTTGACCTGTACGCCGTAACGGAAGCGCCGCAGGCGCGCGTCGGTCACGCCGTAGCGCTTCTCGCCGAGCTCGTCCCACATCGCGGTGAAGGCCCGCAGCTTGCATACCTCCTCGATGAACCGGATGCTCGCGTTGACGAAGAACGAGATGCGGCCGAACACCTGCGCGAGTTCCTCGCCTTCGATGCCGCGCGCGCGCACGGCATCGAGAACCGCCACCGCGTTGGCGAGCGTAAAGGCGAGCTCTTCCACCGGCGTCGCCCCGGCTTCTTGCAGGTGGTAGCTGCAGATGTTGATCGGGTTCCACTTGGGTACGTGGCGGACGGTGTACGTGATGACGTCGGCGGCCAGGCGGATCGACGGGTCGGGCGGGAACACGTAGGTGCCCCGCGAGAGGTATTCCTTGACGATATCGTTCTGAATGGTCCCCTGCAGGGCCTCGGGCCTGACTCCCTGGTGCTCCGCGACGGCGACGTACAGCGCCATCAGCCATGCGCCGGTGGCGTTGATCGTCATCGAGGTGTTCATGCGCCCGAGCGGTATGCCCTCGAACAGGGTCTGCATGTCGTCGATGCTGCTGATCGGTACGCCCACCTTGCCGACCTCGCCCCGCGCCAGAGGGTGGTCGGCGTCGTAGCCGGTCTGGGTGGGCAGATCGAAGGCGACGCTCAGGCCGGTCTGGCCTTTGGCCAGGTTGGTCCGGTAGAGCTGGTTGGAGATCCTGGCCGAGCTGTAGCCGGAATACGTGCGGATGATCCAGGGCTGGTCGCGCTTTTCCATGGCGCGTGAGAATTAGCAGGGCGGTGGCAGGGGCTCAATTGCAGGACGGCGTGGCGAGCGATGCGAAGGTGCGCTCGCAGGTGCCCGGCGGTGCCCGCGAGCGGGCGACGCAGGGCGTGGCGCATCCGCCGACCGGGCCGCACAGCCTGGCCAGGAGTATCCTCGAGACGCTGGCGAAAGGCGGCGGCGACCTGCTGGTCTACGGCGCGCTGCGGGTGGTCTGGGCGATTCTTCGGGGCTCGTCGCTGGAGCGCACCCGCGGCGTCCTCGAGAGTATCGGCGGGTTGGTAGGCCGCGTGGATCGCCACCATCGCCGGATCGTGGCGAGCAACCTGGCGATCGCCTTTCCGCACTGGGACGAGCAGGCCCGCGAACGCGTGGTCGACGTTTCGTTTCGCAACTGGGGTCGCCTGGCGGCCGAGGTCATTCACGCGCCGGCGCTCATTGCCGCAACCCGGGATGATTCGTGGCAGCAGGCGGCCGCGGCTGCCGCCGCGGCAAGAAAGGACCGCCGCGGCCTGCTGGTGCTGACCGCGCACACCGGTAACTTCGAGATGCTCGCGCGCTGCTGGGCCGCGCGCATCGGTCCGCTGGCGGTCTTCCATCGCAACCTCGGCAACCCTTACGTCGACGGCTTCCTGAGGCGCGAACGATTGGCCGTCAAGATGACCACGCTCGGGAGGGGACAGTCGGTTCGCGACGCGCTGCGGTTGCTGGCCGGTGGAACTTCGATCGCGGTCGCTCTGGATCAGAACCAGAGACCGGGTCACGGCGTGTTCGTCGCGATGTTCGGACGCGCAGCGTGCACTTCGACGATCCTGGCGAGGCTGTCGCTGGCCACTGGTACGCCGGTGCTTCCGGTGTTCGCAGCGTGGCAGCGCAGTGAGACCGTGGCGCTGGTGGGAGACCTGATCGAGCCACCGCCGCTGCGTCTCAAGGGCGATGCCAGAGCGCGTGCGATCGCGGAACTGACGCAGCGTTATACCACCGCGATCGAAGCGGCGGTTCGGCGCTATCCCGAGCAGTGGAACTGGGCGCACCGGCGTTGGAAGACCAGACCG
>JACRCR010000019.1 GCA_016218925.1 Deltaproteobacteria bacterium
CGGCTGCGCCGGCACGTCACCAGGCGCGGGCGTGTCGCGCACCGCGGTGTAGTGCTGGCCGGTGACGATCAGGTCGGTGCGCGAACGCACTTCGACTTCCACTTCCTCGCCGAGCGCCGCGGTGCTGCGCTGCTCGGCGCCGCGCACTTCCTCGGGGCTGAGCACGCGCGGCCCGGTCACTTCCGCGCGTACCGACCATCCCCACTCGCGGTGGATCGCGTCGATCGCCGTGACGAACATGTTCGCGGTGCGCTCGATATTCTGCTGCACCGTCTGCTCTACCGCCGCCTGTTGCCGCGCCTGGTCGGCGGTCAGGTCGGCGAAGTGCGCCTCACCGAGCAAGATGCGCCCCTTCGACGTGATGTCGGTCGAATCGACCGTGCGAACCACTACACGCACGCCGGGCTCACCGAGACGGTCGCGCAGCGCGACTTCGAAGCGGCCGACGTTCTCGGCCGATGGTTCGCGGGGGTTCTGGATCGAGAACACCAGCACCGGGCCGGTCGAAAGCTGCAGCAGTTCGACGTCGGTCAGGACTATGTTCGGGCGCGTCGCGACGACTTCGCGGCCGATCTGTTCGGCCTGCTGGAGGATCCGTGTTCCCGGCGACATTGGTTCTTCGGCGATCTTTCCGTTCAGGCTGAGATAGGGTCGCAGGTTGATCGAGCCGGTCGCGGTGACGTCCTTGGTGAGACTGCAACGCAGGAACAGTCGTACCGGCGCGCCCAAGCGCTCGCTCAGCGCGTCCTGGATCCGCCTTACCCGCTCCGGCGCAAGCACTCTGGGCGTGCGCACGGTGGACAAGACGTCGATGCCGCCGTCGCTGCGCGTGAACTCGACGCCGGCCAGCGCAACGCTCGGCTCCTGGGCGAGTTCGTCGTCGAGGACCGCGGTGATGGTGCGGTCGGTGCGAAGATCGCGGACCACGCCGATCAGGTGGCTGGTAAGCAGTGCGGTCACCAGCAGCAGTCCGATCGCTGCCGCGGCGAAGCGTCGCGCCAGGCCGCGCAGCGAGCCGATTTCAGCCCGCGTAACGAATCCGGCGATCAGGAACAAGACCGCGGCGACGGCGAGGATCGCCAGAACGTTGGCGAAGAACAGCAGGAACGCACCCCACGCTCCGCCGTACGCGCCGTACGCCAGACACAGCCCCATTGCCGCGATCGGCGGGTTCAGCGCAGTGGCGATCGCCACGCCGGGAAGCGCCGGGCTGACGCGCTCGTCGATCATCGCGAGCCCGCCGGCGAATCCGGCCAGCGTGGCCACCAGCAGATCGATCAGGGTCGGTTGCGTCTGCGCCAGCAGCGCGCGCGAGGGCTCGAGCGTGAACGGCAGCAATCCGAGGCCGAAGCACAAGACGGCGCCGAGAAGCGCGCCGCCGAACTCCGCGACCAGCGCCGCGCGCAGCAGCCGTAGGTCCCCTCGCATCAGTCCGAGCGCTACTCCGAAGATCGGCGTCATCAGCGGCGCTACCACGTTGGCTCCGATCAGCGTCGCGTCGCTGTTGATCATCAGCGCGAAGCCGGCGATCAACTCGGACAGGCCGAGCAGAACGTAGTAGACGGCGGTGGCCTGGGAACCCTGGTCGATGTCGCTCAGGACCGTGGCGCGGCGCTCGGGAGTGACGGAAGCGAGTTCGAAGAGCGCGCGCATCCAGGTCTGGGGCCACGCGGCCGGACGCGCCCGTGGGGAGGAACGGCCGTCGCCGGATCCTGGGTTACTGGTCTCCGCCTCGTTCATCGATCGGGCCGCGACTCAGTAGGGGTCGAAGACCGATGGCGTTACGCCTTGGGTCGGCTTGTCGGCGGGTCGGCTCTTGCGCGGCGACGGCTCTGTTGCCGGCGCGCTCGGCGGCGTCTGCGGCTCGGCCGCGGCAGGTTCTTCGGCTCGTGCCGCTGCGGATGTCTCACCCGCGTCGGGCGTCGCGCCGGAGACTTCGGTCTCGCTGGCCGCAGGCTGGGCTTGGGGCGGCGGCGGCTCTTGCGCGGTCTCCGCCGCTGGTTGCGGCGATCCATCGGGCGCCGCGCCTTTCGCGGCCGGCAGCCTCCACAGCAACCGAGCGTTCACGACCCAACCCTCGAGCCTGCCCTTGTCGGTCTTGATGTAGGCGTAACCGCTCTCGATCTTGGAACGCGTCACTTTCTGGTGCAGCGCCAACTCCCCCAGCACCTTCGAGGAAGCGCTGGCCTTCGCATGGACCCCGAGGCCTGCCACGCCGGCGTAGAAAGTCTGCGCGCCGTTCTTGCCGGACTTGGACCCCGCGCCCGCAGATCCCCCGAACATGTTGCTGCCCGAACATCCAGCCGCCAGCGTCGCGGCGAGTGCCAGCGCGAGAGCTCCGGCCAGCAAGAACCGTGAGCCGAGATGGGCCGGCGCGCTGAGTGGCGGTTTGGTCATATGCGGATCGTGGGTGATGCAGTCGCTTTCGGACATGGTGGGCTCCCTGCTGCGCTGGTCCGCTAATCCAACACCTGCCGGCAAAGGTCAATACCCGTGCTCTTGCCACTACGCCCGCGGCGCCGGGGTCGGATCGGCGACCGGGCCGAGGCGCGCGACGAGCTTTTCGGCCACCGCACGATCGATGATCTCGAACGTGCGGCGCTCACGGTCGTAGGCCTGCATCGCACCGGTGGCGATGTCGAACCACCACGCGCTCAGATGCAGCGCCCCCGAGTTCACCCGCGATCGCACGATCGGATACGTCATCAGGTGCTCGAGCTGAACCAGTACGTTGAGCTGGGAGAGCTGATTGTGCGCCGTCAGCGACGGATCCAGAGGCCCTTCGTGCTCGAGACGAAAAGCCGCGGCGGTGGCGTGGTGCAACCATTTCTCCAGGTTCGGCGCCTCAGGCTTGGGAGCGCGCGCCAGCACCGCCTTCATCGCGCCGCACTCGGAATGCCCGCACACGACGATGTTGGCGACTTCGAGGACCAGCACCGCGTACTCGATCGCGCTCGCTTCGGAGACGTCACCGATCGAGACGCCCTCGGCCGAAGCGGGTGGGATCAGGTTGCCGACGTTGCGCATCGTGAACAGTTCGCCCGGCTCCGTCGACGCCAGCAGATCGGGGACTACCCGGCTGTCCGCGCAGGTGATGAAGAGCGCATCGGGGGACTGGGCGTAGGAGAGGTCGCGGAAACGCGTCGCGTACTGGGAAAGCAGGTGCTCGCGGAAATCCACGATGCCCATGATCAGGTCGCGCATGGGTCTATCCGTCGCACGATACATCCATGAATTCCACTCCTCGGTGCCGCCGGCGAGGCCGCCGCAGTCGCAGGTCGGGTCACTCCTCGCGGCGTCCCTGCGCCAGCGCAGCGCTGGCCCGAGCCGAGACGCTGCCAAGATGGACTTCGCGCTGCGGAAGAGTCAGTTCGATTCCGGCTTCGCGCAGCGCCCGGTGGACCGCCAGCGCCAGTTCGCTGGTGCGCGCGCCGGTGGCTTCGTACTCGTCGTCGGTCCATGCGCCCAGGACGAAGTCGAGGGAGTTTTCGCCGAAGCCCTTGAAGAGCGCCGACGGCGCCGGGTTCTCGAGCAGCCGGTCGTTGCCGCGAGCGACTCCGAGCAGCAGCTCTATCACTGCCTCGGGATCGGCAGTGAAGGCGACCGAGATCGGTACTTCGATACGGTGAAGGCGATCGGAGAGAGTCCAGTTGGTGACGGCGCCCGCAACCAATTCATCGTTCGGCATCACCACTTCGGCGCCGTTCCAGTTGCGAACCACGCTTGCCCGCATGCCGATGGAGAGGATCCGTCCGAACACGTCCTTGCCCGGGATCTGCACCGCGTCCCCCACGTGCACGCGGCGTTCCAGCAACAGCGTGATGCCGGCGGCGAAGTTCTTGACGAGATCCTGCAGGCCGAGCCCGATGCCTACGCCGAGACCGCCGAGCAGGATGGAGAGCTGGCTCAGCTGAACGCCGGCGGCAGCCAGCGCCAGCAGGAAGCCGAGCGAGTAGATCGCGTATCCCGCCAGCGTGGTCAGCGCGTGCGGAATGCCGCGCGGAAGGTCGGTACGCGGGAAGACTTCGTCTTCGAGCACCTCGTGCACGATGCGTCCGACCAGCATCGCGGCCGCCAGCGTGATCGTGAACGCGAGTACTCCGCCGATCGACAGCGACAGCGCACCGACCGACACGCCTGCCTGCAACAGGGCGCGGATCGCACCGCCCGCGAGGTCGCGAACTCCGAGTGAGCTCAGTGCCAGCCTGCACCAGAGCATGGCGCCGAGGCATCTCAGTGCGACCGCGGTCCAGCGTTGTACCAGTGGCTGGTTGCGATCGACGAAGCGGCTTCGACGCAGTGTGGGGGACGCCAACGCGTAGGCGCACAGAGCTTCGAGCGAGATCGTCGTCGCGTAGACGTAAAGAGCGCCAACGCCGCACGCGAGCACGCCGCGTCCGATCAGCGCCGCCAGCGAGGACCATCCGCCGATCTCGGCGAGGATCGCCAGCGAGACCACCAGCACGGCGACGTTCGAGATGCGGATCAGCCAGCGGTTGCGATGGTTTGGTGCCAGCCTGCGCCGGTACTCGAGGATCACCGCAAGAGCCAGACCGAGCTCGACGAGAAAGAGCGCGAGCGTCAGCGTCGTCAGCCCGGCGAGCGCTATCGAGATACGGTCGAGCACCAGAAGCACGCACAGACCGGCGAACAGCAAGGAGTGCGAGCGCTCGCCGGTGAGGGCCAGCACGCGCGCGGCCGGCAGCAGCATCAGGAGACCGAGGAGCTGCCTGATCTGATGCGAAGCCGTCGGATGGAACACGGCCGAGGCCATCAGCGGAAGCAGCAGTGCGATTGCATAGGGGCGCTGCAGGAGTCGCGCGGCCTGGGGTGACGCGTGCGCGAAGCTCAGGCGTTCGCGTGCGCGCGTGGGAAACCCCCTGAGCCCCAGCATCAGGAGGCCGGCAATCAGGCCTTGCAGCACGAACTGGCGAGCATCGAGCCTGAGGTAGGCGAGGGTGTCGCGCCGGAACTGTTCCAGCTCACTCGGGACTCGCCTGAGTTCGGCGCCAAGCGGCGTGGCCAGGCCGCGCCGCCACAGCGGCGGGTGGTCGGGAACGACCAGGTTTGTTCCTTCGGAGACGGTGGCGGCATCGAGCCTGTCGAGGGCGTCGGCGACGGTGGTGCTGATCTCGAACAAGCGGTCGTTCAGCGCGAGAACGCGTGCACGCCGCGCGGTCGAGTCGGCGGCAAACTGTTCGAGGAGCGCGACCGAAGCGTGCGTGCGCCGCACGACAGCTTCGCCCGCTGCGGCGGTTTCCGGTCGCGCACCGGTCGCGGACCACAGGCGCTGTGCCGCTGCGACCTCGTCGAGGACTTCCGCCATGCGCTTGGCTTCGGCCGCCAAGTGCTCCTTCCACGCCGGGACCGGCGCTGCCGCGGTGTCGAGTTCGAGACGGATGTCCTGGATTGTCACCAGCGAGGTCTCGTCTGCCAGTACCGCCTGCGTTCTGGCGAGCGCGGAAGCCAGCTGGGGGTCGAGTTTGTCGATTCCGGCCTCGATCTTTTCGAGCATCGCCAGCGTCGCGGCACCCGGGCGGGCCGCGTCCAGGCGTCGTGCGAGTTCATCGGCGCGATCGACGATGTCTTCGGGCTGGATCCATGTGACGGCGGCGGTTGGGATCTCGGCGGGCTGTGTGCGGGCGAAGGCACCGGCGCGCATGCACAGCAGCGCGACGAGAGCCAGCAGTGCGATGCGATGCGGCGAGGTCCTCACAGAGACGACTCCTTGGCCGTGGACAGTCCCGAGAAGAGAGGTCCGCTCAATGTCAGAACGCCTGGGCTTTTCCAAGCCGGCGCGGTCCGGGTCCGGACAAACAGCGCGCGGTTGGACTTTTTTGCTCTGGCGCGGTTTGTTCCCGGCCGGCTCGCGCGGGCGGGCAAGATCAAGCAGCACGAGTGCTCTTCGCGACCGCGCGGCGGGCCACTGACACGCAGAGGGGACGCAAGATGTACGTACGAAACATGGTTACGATCGCGCTGGTGTGTGCAGCCGGCATGTGGGCCTGCGCCGCCGAAACCAAGCTGCCACCGCAACCGACGGTGACTGAAACGACCGCTTCGACGCCGAAGGGCACGGTGCGTGCGCAGGAGGTGACGGTCACCGCGACGGTCGAGCGACTCGACGTCAAGAATCGCAAGGTGACACTGAAGGGACCCGACGGCGCCAGCGAGACGCTCACCGCCGGACCCGAGGTGCGCAATCTCGCGCAGGTCAAGCGCGGCGATCAGGTCGTAGTCACCTACTATCAGTCGGTTGCCGTTGAAGTCCTGAAGCCCGGCGAAGCCAAACCGGCTGTGGCCGGCGCCGAGGGACTCGGACGTGCCGAACTCGGCGAGAAGCCGGGCGGAATCGGTGCGCGCGTGGTCACGCTGGTGGCCGACATCGTCAAGCTCGACCGCAGGAATCAGCAGGCGGTCCTGCGCGGACCGGAGGGAAAGACCGTCACGGTCAACGTCCAGAACCCGGAGAATTTCGACAAGGTGAAGGTCGGCGACACGGTCGAGATCACGCTGACCGAAGCGCTGGCGATCGACGTGCAGCCGGCTCCGAAGAAGTGAGCGCCGCTGCGCCCGTGCGGTGAGGTCACGCGCGCGGGTGGGCTTTGTCGTAGATCGCCGAGAGGCGCGCCAGTTCCAGGTGCGTGTATCGCTGCGTGGTGGCGATAGAGGCGTGGCCGAGCATCTCCTGGATGGCGCGCAGGTCGGCGCCGCTTTCGAGCAGGTGCGTGGCGAACGAGTGGCGCAGCGAGTGCGGCGTGGCGTGGGCGACGATGCCGGCCTGCTTCAGGTAGCGTTCGACGATGCGGCCGACGCTGCGGGTCGTCAGGCGCTTGCCCCTCGCGTTCAGGAAGACCGCCTTCTCGTCGAGGCACGGCAGCCGGGACCACGCGCCTCGGTAGGCGCACAGCGCTTCGATCGCGTCCGCTCCGATCGGAACGATGCGCTCCTTGTTGCCCTTGCCGCGCACCCTGACCACGCCGAGGGTCTCGTGGAGTCCCTGCCAGCCAAGACCCACCGCTTCGGCGGCGCGCAGGCCGCACGAATAGAGCACCTCGAGCAGAGCCCGGTCGCGCAGGCCCAGCGGCGTTGCGGTATCGGGGGCGCCCAGCAGCCGCGTCAGATCGTCGACGCCGAGGTGGGTCGGCAGCATGCGCGGGACCTTGGGCGCGGTGACCGCCTCCGACGGGTTCTTCTCGCTTCCGTCGTGGGCCACCCAGGCGAAGAAGGTGCGCAGCGCGGCCAGTTTGCGCGCGACCGTGGCTCGCGACGAGTCGCGAAGGCGCGCGGCGAGGAAAGCCCGGATGGCTTCGACTCCGGCCGCGACGACATCGTGGGCGCGCACGTCTGTGTCGATAGTCTGATCAGCCGCGGGTACCGTGGCCTCTTCGGCTGCGGGCGGGAGGTCACCGCGTTCGCGCAGAAACGCGAGGTATTGGCGGAGGTCGCACAGGTAGGCGCGGCGGGTGTTGATCGACAGCCCCCGCTCGCTTCGCAACGCGCGCTCGAAGATACACAGAAGACTGTCGCTTGCTCCTTCTGACACCTTGGCACCTATGCTATCAACCCGGGCGATGGATTCCCAAGCAAAGGCCGCTAGTCACAAGATCGCGAGCGAGAGGGTCGAGTTCCCTTCGCGCCGCGGGAACCTTCTGGTTGGAGACCTGCACCGCAGCGGCGAGGGAGCCGGGCGCTGGCTGGTGCTGTGTCACGGGATGGAGTCGACCCGCGGCGGGACCAAGCAAGCCGCCATCGTCAGGCGTTTCGTGCCAAAGGGCTACACCGTGCTGCGCTTCGACTTCTCCTACGTCGGCGACTCTGAAGGCGAGTACGAAGATCTGACGGTGAGCGGCGAAGTGGACGACGCGCTGGGAGCTCTCGATTTCATGCACCAGTTCGGCGGCGCCACCGATTGCACGCTGGTCGGCTCGAGCCTGGGCGGCTTGGTCGCGTTGCTCGCCGCGACCAAGGCGCAGCACGTGGTCAGCCGCGTAGCCACCATCGCACCGGTGGCGGACTCGCATCTGTTCACCGACAGCCTCAACGCCGAAGCCATCGCAGGTTGGAGATCGCGCGGACGGCGCCGCGTAGGCGCGGGGTTTCTGCGTCCGACCTTCCTCGACGACGTGCTGGCGATCGACGCGCCGGCCACGTTCGCGCATCTCAGGGTGCCGGTTCTGGTCTTGCACGGCGACGCCGATAGCGTGGTTCCGCCGTCGCAGGCCGACATCATCGCCGCCAACGTTGCCGGGCCAGTCACAGTGAAGCGTTTTGCCGGCGTGGGCCATCGCTTCGAGGAGCCGGGAGCGTTGTCGCAACTGCTCGACGCTCTCGAGGCCTGGCTCGAAAGCCAGACGGACGCATAGCGATGCCCGACGTGCCGGTAGGCTGCGCGACCTGCGGCGCGGTCGCGGTGTTCGACGGCGTCGTCGGCCGCGGCGCTCGCTGCCAGAGCTGCGGCGCCGACCTGCGCTGCTGCAACAACTGTCGGTTCTATGATGCCTCGGCGTACAACGAGTGCGGCGAGCCGGTGGCCGAACGCGTCGTCGAGAAAGACCGCGCCAACTTCTGCGACTATTTTTCGCCGTCGGGTGGCGCCGCCGGACCGAGAGCGTCGCGCCCGGCCGGCGCGGGCTCGGCCAGCGCATCGGCGCCGCATGCGCCCGCCGACGCGCTCGAGAGTCTGTTCCGCAAGCGCTGAGTTCTACCTGCCGCGAAACGCCGGGGCACGCTTCGCGCGCATCGCGCGGATGCCCTCGGCGGCGTCTTCGGTGCCGAAGGTCATCATCTGCACGCCGGCTTCGCGCACCAGCGCGTCGTCGAGCGAGCGCTGCTGCCAACCCGCCAGGGTCTGCTTGACGGTACGTACGGCAATCGGTGCGGCCGCGGCGATCCCGGCCGCCATCTCGTCGACGACGTCGTCGAAATCCTCGCCGGCGACGCGATTGACCAGTCCGATCGCCACCGCTTCCTCGGCGCCGACCATGCGCCCGCTGTAGAGCAACTCGGCGGCAATGGCCGGTCCGACCAGACGTGGCAGCGTCCAGGTCGCCGCCATGCCGGGGTGGATGCCGAGCCGGACGAAGGTCATGCCGACCTTCGCGTCCCGGTGCATGACGCGCATGTCGGCGCCCAGGGCGAAGCACAGGCCGGCACCGACCGCATGGCCGTTGATCGCGGCGATCGATGGCACTTGCAGGTCGCGGATCGACAGGAACAGCCGGTAGAAGTTCTCGTTGCCTCCAAGTCCTTCGGCTGCGCCGGCGGCGCCGGCTTCGGCGCCGAGGGTTCGAAGGTCGGCCCCGGAGCAGAAGCCCTTGCCGGCCCCGCGGATGACGACCACGCGGGCCTCGGGGTCGGCGTTGAGGTCGGCCACCGCGCGCGTCAGTTCGCGACCCATCTGCGGAGTCATCGCATTGCGCTCGGCCGGGCGGCTCAGTGTGATGCGGCCTACCCCGTTCTCGACCTCGACTGTGATCTGTTCGAATGCCACCTTTGTTTCCTCCCCGACGATCAGTAGAATCCGGGTCCACTAACGCGCCAACCCCTTCCAGTCAAAACGACTTTCGGGCGTTGCTCACGTGGCGGTTGCAATGTGAAAAACCTTCGATTCAAAGCTTCGATCCTCTCAGGCGTGGCGGCGCTCGCGGTCTTGACGGCGGCGCCACCGCCGCGGTCGGCTCTGGCCGGGGGCGCCCAGCACCGAGCGGCCGAGACGCCCGATTCCGCCATTACCGTGATGCTCGGCTCGGCGTGCGCCGGCGATCGCGCGCTGCTGTTCGCCGAAGTGCTGCAGGTTCCCGAGGGCGATACGCGCTCGCTGGCCGATCACTTCAAGAAGGCGACCACAGCGGGCGGCGGGCCGCGCTTCGAGGCCGAGAGCCTGACTGTCGACGCTACGCTGCCCGGTCGCAAACCGTTTCGTGTCGAGGGTGCGCAGCTTGCGCTCGAGCCTTCGGCCGACGGCGGTTCGCTGCGCTTCGAACTGGAGGGCCCGATCTTCGGCGCGGCTTCCCGGGTCTCGGCGGCCGGCACCATCGAGTGGGGAAAGGGGCCTTTCGGCGGCGACCGGCTCACCGTGGACTTCGTCGTCGACGACGCCGACCTCGCAGTGCTGCGCGTCGCGTTCCCCGAACGCTTCGACGCGGCGTTTGCCGGGCCTTTGGATCTGTCGGGTCACGCCGAAGGCATCGTCGGCGAGCACAGCAGCGAGGAGGCGCCGGCCTCGCCGCTCAAGGGAAAGCTCGACGGGTCGGTGGATTGGACGGTGCTGGGCCGTCGCGATTCGCTCGCCTTCTCGTCGGCGTTCTCGCTCGACGATCGCAGCGTGCGGTTCTCGGGCATGCACCTGAAGTCGTTCGGCCTGGATCTGGACGTGTTCGGATGGTTCGATCCGAGCCCGCAGGGGCAGTTTCATCTGAACGGCGCGTTCGCCGGCGTCGACGTTGCCAAGGTTGCGGCCGACTGGCAGGTGCCCGCGCCGTGGCGCGCGGCAGCCACGCTGTCGGGGAAGACCGAGTTCTGGGGCAAGCCCGGACAATCCTTCATTTCATACGACACCAAGGCCTCCGAGGTCTCGGTGCCCGGTCTTGGCGGCTACCCGATCCATAGCGGCCCGGTCAGGCTTGCTGGCCGGCTGCTCGCGATCAACGCCGAGGTCAGTGGCAGCGTGATGTCGAGCAAGCTCGAGGTGGGGCCGGTCGACCTCGACTCGCTTCCGATCGGGATCAGTTGGTGGCGAAACGCGCTGAACGTCACCGCCGCCAACAGCACCCTATGGGGCGGCTCGGTGGCGAGCACGCTCAGCTATCGGCCAGCGACGCATCCGGCCTTCGAGCTCGGCGGAATGCTCGAGAACGTGCGCGCCGGCGACTTCGCCGGCGCGGTTCTGAAGGCCTACGGAATCGACGTCGAAGGCAAGCTCGACGTCGCCTATCGGATCGGGCAGGACGCCGCGCAGTCGCCGTTCTTCGCTGCGCGTGCCTCGCTGTCCGCCGCGCGGCTAGGTCGCAGGGGCCTGGTCGAACAGGCCATGGAGGCGCTGGCGGCGATGCCGACTCCGCTGTCGTCGCCGCGAGCGAACGCCGCGGTGAAGAAGTCGAGGACCGGCGCCGATCTGTTCGACAAACTGTTCTTCGAGATCGAGAAGCGCGGCGACGGCTACGTCGTCGGCGGGATCTCCGGCCACACCGGAGAGCTTCAACTCGACGGCAGCGGTAGCATGACGAAGGACGCCGTGCTCGATGTCGCCGCGACTCTCTATGTGCCGCCCGCTGTCACCGAAGCGCTGCTCGCCAACGCGCTGTGGGCCGCGCCGCTGCGCATAGCCGACGGAGGGTTGTTCGTGCCGCTGCACATCGGAGGCAAAGTGGGCGATGCGAAGGTTACGCTGACGCAGGCTTTCGTCGCTGCAGTAGCGAAGGCCCATTCGGGCGGCGCGGTGACGCCGTTCGGACTGGCGGAGGTCGAGCACGTTGCCAACAGTGGTCTTGCCGTGCTTGCCGACGACCCTAGTTCGCCCTCGAGCCCGTGACGGGTCTGTTCATCGCGCTGGCGTTGCTCGCTGCGCTCGGTGTGACCGGCTGGCGCCGGGTGCGACGTGCCAGATTGCGCCGCGCACTGGCGGCTCTCCCCGGCGGCAGCGCCGCCACTGCCATCGAGGTCGAAGCGTTCGCCGGTATCGACGAACATCTGCGCGCGCGCCAGTGTGCCTGCGGCGGTCGTCTCGACCTGCGCGGCGAGCGTAGCGAGCCCCACGGCCAGCGGGTGCTGCGGGTGGTGCGCGCCGAGTGTCGCAACTGTGAACGGATCCAACAGGTGTGGTTCGATGCCTCGCGCGCCTATCACTGATCGGGTCGATACCGGCGCGGTGCAGTTCGACCCCGAGGGGGGCGTCTACACGCTGTTCTTCTCGGTGCCGCGCCCGCAGATCGCCTACTTCAAGCTGATGATCGAAGCGTACGAAGGAGTTGCGGTCGGCCGCACCATGCAGCGCTTCTACGACGAAGCCCGCACGCGGTCGCTGGTGGTGGTGATGGTGGTCCCCGACTTTCTCGCCGCCGCGGTGGCGCTGCTCGAAAGGCTCAGTGCCGACACCGGCGCACGGCAGGTCTGTGCCACCGCCGCGCTCCAGCAGGAGCTGCACCGCAACCTCGGCTACGGAGCAACGACGCGCGACTAGTCTTTCGCGTCGCCTGCGGTGTCGTCGTTGGTCTCGACGGCTGGCCTTCGCGCGAACCAGTAGGCCACGCCGATCGACAACACGTAGAGCAGGCAGAGAGGTGTGGCCATCATCATCTGAGAGGCCGCATCGGGCGGTGTCAGGATCGCGGCGACGACGAAGATCCCCAGCACCGCGTAGCGCGAGTGCGTGATCAGCATCGTGTGAGTGACCACTCCGGCGCGCGCCAGAAAGAAGGTGATCACCGGCATCTCGAAACAGACCCCGAAAGCGGCCATCATCTGCGACGAGAACGAGAGGTACTCGCTGATGCGCAGGATCGGCTGAACGCCGATGTCGTCGTACTCGGACAGGAAGAACGGAAAGCCGATCGGAAACACCAGCAGGTAGCAGAACGCGGCGCCGCACAGGAAGAACAGGGTCCCGAACGTGACGAACCAGCGTGCGTAGCTGGCTTCGTTGTCCTGCAGTCCCGGGACGACGAACTTCCAGAGCTGGTAGAGAACGACAGGCAGCGCCAGGAACAACGCGGCGATCGCCGAAACCGCGATGCGCGTGAAGAATGCTTCGGCAACCCCGGTGCCGACGATCGAGACCGGCACGCCGCGGCTCTCGGCGGCGGCTTTGAGAGGCGCTTCGAGAAAGCGAAATACGTAGGCTGATCCGGGGTAGACGACGCAGAAGGCGATCGCGACGGCGAGCAGCGCCCAGGCGAGTCTGGTTCGCAGCTCGGCCAGATGGCCGGTGAGAGGGAGCTCGATGTCGGGCACTGGCCGTGCGCTCAGGCGGTGACGTCGGCGGTCTTGCTCGTCTCGGTGGCCGAAGCCTCGGCCCCGGTTTCGGATTGCGAAGTCGAACTCGCGGCGGTCACCTCTTCTTCCGGTTTGGCTTCTTCGGCCACCTTGGGGTCGTTGTCCCGCGCGGTGCGCGAAACGCGCCGGTCGGGTCCGGTGTCCTTGGCTGCCTTGCGGGTTTCCTCGTCGAGCAGGGTGCGGGCGCTGTCGAACTCGGTCGAGAGGTCGGAAGTCGCCTTGCGGAACTCGGCCAACCCCTTGCCCAGAGAGTGGGCCAACTCGGGGAGCCGCTTGGGACCGAGGACCAGCAGCGCAATGACTAGAATTACGAGGAGTTCCGTTGGACCTACGCCGAACATGGTTGCGGCTCACGCTAGGAGTGTGTAGCGACGCTGTCAACCTGCGGGTCGGGCGCGGGCCTTGAAGCAAGCGGCCGCTCGGCGTTAAGAACAGGCATGCGAAGCACCGCGTTGCTGCTCGATCCTCGCTTTCGAAACCACCATACAGGGCCGCGTCACCCCGAGCGGCCCGAGCGCCTGGAGGTGCTGGATCTGTTGTTCGCCGCCGAGCGCTACCGCGACCTGGAGAGGATGACGCCCCGCCTTGCCACGCAAGAGGAACTGCGCCGGGTTCACGAGCACGACCACGTTGCTGCGGTGGCGGCCAGCGCCGACCGTCCGCGCACCCACTTCGACGCCGACACGCCCGCTTCGGCGGGCTCGTTCGAAGCTGCGCGCCTGGCAGCGGGCGGCGCGATCGAGCTGGCGCAGGCGATCGCGGCCGGCGAGGTCGAGAACGGTTTCGCCGCCGTCCGGCCGCCCGGGCACCATGCCGAAGCGTCGGGTCCGATGGGCTTTTGCCTGTTCAACAACGTGGCCGTGGTGGCGCGCGATCTGCTCGCCAGGGGATCCGCGCACCGCGTGCTGATCGTCGACTGGGACGTTCATCACGGCAACGGCACCCAACACAGTTTTTACCAAGACGACCGCGTGATGTACGCGTCGACTCACCAGTACCCGTTCTATCCGGGAACCGGGGCGGCCCACGAGGTCGGCAAGGGCGCAGGTGCCGGCTTTACCATGAACCTTCCGATGCCCGCCGGCGCGGGAGACGGCGAATATTACGCCGCGTTTCGCGAGGTGTTGGTGCCGGTAGCGCGCCGCTTCGACCCGGACTTCGTGCTGGTGTCGGCCGGATTCGATGCCCATCGCGACGATCCTCTGGCCTCGATCGAGCTTTCCACCGGGGCTTTCGGTCACCTGACCGCCGCGCTGACGGATGTCGCCGACGAGTGTGCGGGCGGGCGCATCCTGCTGCTGCTCGAGGGGGGCTACGAGCTTGCCGCGCTGACGGCGTCGGTCGACGCCTCGGTCGCGGTACTGCGCGAGCCGCACGTCTTCGATCGCTTCGAGGGCGAACTGACGCCCGATGGTCAGCGGGCCAGAGAGGCCCTCAATTCCTCTTGGGGAAAAATCTGAACCCCCGGGGTTCGGGCGCGGCGTCGGCGCCGGCTCCCGGCTGGGCAGGTCGCGGCGGCGGGGAATAGGAGGGTGGGGCTTCCGGGTCTTCGCCCGGGGCCAGCGTATCGGGCGCCGCGCCCGGCTCGCCGCCGTCCTCTTCCTCGCCCTCGTCACTCCATACCGTCACCGGCTGCGGTTCTTGCGGTTCGGTCCCCTCCTTGAAGCATTCCAGGAAAGGGCGCGCCGTGTACTCGCCGGCGCGCTTACCGGTGGACGAGTCGATGTTGAGGCAACTGATGCCTTCGGGGAGTTCGAAATCGTGGACCGGCGCCTTGTCCAGCGCGGCCTGCATGAACTCGAGCCAGATCGGCGCTGCCGTGCGACCGCCGGTGCCGTCGTGTCCCATCGAGCGGGTTTGGTCGTCGAACCCCACCCACACCCCCACTGCCAGGTCGGGGGTGTAGCCGATGAACCAGGCGTCGCGCTGCTCGTTGGTGGTACCGGTCTTGCCCGCCACCGGACGTCCCAGTGCCTTGACGCGCGTGGCGGTTCCGCGCTCGATGACGCCTTCGAGGATATAGGTCATCAGTGACGCGGTCTGTGGCGAGAGCACTTCGCGCTTTCTCGCTTCGTTCTCGAAGAACGGCCTGCCGTCCTTGTCGGCGATGCTGCGGATGACGCTCGGCTCGACCTTGACGCCGGCGTTGGCGAAGGTCGTGAAGCCGGCGGTCAGGTCGAGCAGGGTCAGTTCGGTGGTGCCGAGCGCGATCGACAGGTTGGGGCCGAACTTGGTGTCGAAGCGGAAGCGCTCCAGGTAGTCGACGACGGTCTTGACTCCGACCGAATCGACGAGCTTGACCGACACGACGTTGCGCGACTGCTCGAGCGCGGTGCGTAGCCGCATCGGCCCCTTGTAGTCGCGTGTGTAGTTGCGCGGCTGCCACAGACGACCGTGATCCATGTACTCGACCGGTTCGTCGCGCAGGATGCTCGCCGCGGTGAAGCCGTTGTCGAGAGCGGCGGCGTAGACGAACGGCTTGAAGGCCGAGCCCGGCTGGCGCTTGGCCTGGGTGGCGCGGTTGAACTGGCTGCCGAGGAAGTCGTAGCCGCCGACCATCGCGCTCAGGCCGCCGTCGTGAAGGTCGATGGCGACCAGCGCGGCTTCGATCTCCGGGCTCTGGGCGAGAAACAACGTACCGGGAGCCGCCGCTGCGCCGTCGTCGCGGCCGCCATCTGCGCCTGCAACCTCGGCCTTGGCAGAGATTGCGCCGCGCGGCCGCGCGGTTCCCGGTGCGCGCGTTCGGACCTCGATCAGGTCGCCGCTGCGGAACAAGCGGTTCTTCGCTTTCGAGTTCCAGCGCAACGCCGATACGTCGACCGCGCCGTTGTGCGGCCCGACTGCGACTTGCAGCCGAGTCGGAGAAACCGCCGTTACCACCGCCTGGTACAGGCGTTCGCGGTCGAGCGTGGCCAGCGAGGCATCGGCGGTGTCTTTGGCGATGCGCGTGTCGCGTGCCGCCGAGTCGAGGTGGCCGATCGGCCCGCGGTACCCGTAGGCGAGGTCGAGGCGTTCGATGCCGTTGCGGATGGCGGCGTCGGCCAGCGACTGCAGGTGCGTGTCCATCGAGGTCGTCACCGAGTAGCCCTGGTTGTACGGCGCCTCGGCGCCGAACATGTCTTCGAGCTGGAGGCGTACCGCTTCGGTGTAGTAGTTGCGTACCGAATCCGGTCGCTGCGTGCGCGGCACCACGTGCAGCCCTTCGCGCAGCGCGCCTTGATAGTCCCCGGCGCTGATGAAGCCTTCTTCGAGCATGCGGCGCAGCACGTAGTGCTGGCGCGTGGTAGCGGCGCCGAGGTCGCGCGTGGGAGCGTACCGGCTCGGCGCCGCCGGCAGGCCGGCGAGCATCGCCGCCTGCGCGACGCTCAGCTCGTCGACCGACTTGCCGAAGTAGTTGCGCGCCGCTGCGCCGATCCCATGGTTGCCGTCGCCGAGGTAGATCTGGTTCAGATACAGCTCGAGGATCTGGTCCTTGGTCAGTTGTTGTTCGAGCCTGAGCGCCAGCAGCAGTTCCTTGATCTTGCGTTCGTAGCTGCGTTCGGGACTGAGCAGCAGGGCTTTTACCACCTGCTGGGTGATGGTGCTGCCGCCCTGCACCACATCGCCGGCGCGCAGGTTGGCTGCAAACGCGCGCCCGATGCCGAGCACGTCGATGCCGTGGTGGCTGTAGAATCCGGCGTCCTCGGCGGCAAGGAACGCCTTGCGGACCACCGGTGGGATTCGCGAGACGGGAACCAGGTAGCGGCGTTCGCGAAAGAACTCCTCGGCCAGAGTGCCGTCGGCGGCGAAGACGCGGGTGGCCACCGGTGGGTCGTAGTTGAGCAGGCGATCGATGGGCGGCAGCGCGGCCGTCATCTCGTCGTAGGCTGACAGGACGACGACCAATCCGAACGCGCACGCCAGCGTGAAGGTCGTTGCGACGATCCAGCGCAGTACCCTCATGGCGCCGTGTCCGCGTGCAGGCCGCCCTCTGGTGGGTGGCCGCCGCTTCGTGCGACGAGTGCGGGGCTCGATCTCTTCGTTGCGAAACCTCGACATAGCTCCACTATTTCTTCGGTTTCGCGCCTCGATCTCGGTCCGAATCTCGGCGCCTGGCTGGGTCCGGGGTTCTTCCTCGAACTCCTAGCCGCGCCGCCGCGGGCGCGCAACCCCGGCTTGAGCGCTTGAGGCCCGCTCGTTATGAGCGGTCCGTGTCTTCCCGCGATGATGCCACCGCGCGCGCCGCGGCGCTGCTACGAGCGGCGCGATCGGTGCTGGTACTTACCGGCGCCGGGATCTCCACCGAATCGGGCATCCCGGATTTTCGTTCCCCAGGCGGGTTGTGGACCAGGTACGACCCGCGAAAGCTCACCTTCGACCTGTTCTGCTCGCGCCTGGAGACACGCCGCGACTACTGGCGGCTGGCCACCGAGACCTACCCGATCCTGCGGGACGCCGAGCCCAATGCCGCCCACCGTGCGGTGGCCGAGATCGAGCGGGCGGGCAAGCTGCTTTGCCTGGTGACGCAGAATGTCGACGGCCTTCATCTCAAGGCCGGCAGTTCGCGCGAGCGCACCGTAGAGATCCACGGGTCCTCGCTGCGCGCCACCTGCATCGACTGCGGCGCCGAGCACGACCGCGAGCAACTTCACCGGCTGTTGCTGGCCGGCAAGGTCGAGGTGCCCTCCTGCGAGCTATGCGGCGGGCGCGTCAAGCCGGCGACCATCTCGTTCGGCCAATCGATGCCGGAGAAGGAGACCGCGCGGGCGTTTGCCGCGGCCGGGGATTGCGATCTGCTGATCGTGATCGGTTCCTCGCTGGTGGTCTATCCGGCGGCTTCGCTTCCCGATGTGGCGGTGAAGGCCGGTGCGTCGCTGGTGATCGTCAACAACGAAGCCACTCCCAAGGACGACCTGGCCGCGGCGCTGGTGCGCGGCGCTGCCGGCGAGTCGATGACGATGTTGCTGCGCGGCGCTGGACTGGCCGATGGCGCGCAGCTGTCACCACGATCGTGATGATTGCGTTTCTCGACCTCGCCGCCGACTTCTCCGAGGTCGAGGCCGACGCGAGGCGCCGCATCGACACGGTGCTGGCGAAGCAGCAGTTCGTGCTCGGTGCGCAGACCGCCGAGCTCGAGACGCGCGTGCGCGAGATGAGCGGCGCGCCGGCGGCGCTCGCCTGCTCGTCGGGCAGCGACGCGTTGTACCTTGCGCTGGTAGCGCTCGGGATCGGTCCTGGCGATGCGGTGGCGGTGCCGGGCTTTACGTTCTTCGCCAGCGCCGGCGCGGTGGCCAGAGCCGGTGCCCAGCCGGTGTTCTGCGACATCGATCCGGCCAGCTTCGTCGCCGGCGGCGAGCAGTTCGAAGCCGCGATCGGGCGCGAGTTCGAAGGCTGCGCCGGCCAGCTTCGTCACCGGCGCAGCGGCGCGCGTCTGCGCGCTTTGATGCCGGTGCATCTGTACGGGCGCGCGGCGCCGATGGCGCAGCTCGCCCAGGTGGCGGGCGCGCGGCGTCTGGCGATCATCGAGGATGCAGCGCAGGCGATCGGCGCGACCATCGACGGTCGCTGGGTGGGACGTTTCGGAAGCGTCGGGTGTTTCTCGTTCTATCCGACCAAGAACCTCGGCGGCGCCGGCGATGGCGGCATGCTGCTGACCGACGACGCCGCGACCGCCGCGCGCCTGCAGCGCCTGCGCGTGCATGGTGCGTCGGCGTCGGATCCTTATCTGCACCGGGAAGTCGGCATCAACGCCCGCATGGGCGAACTGCAGGCGGCGGTACTCAACGCCAAGCTCGGGCACCTGGCGGTGTGGACCGAGCGACGCCGGTGGGTGGCGGCACGCTATCTCGAGCGGCTAGCGCCGCCGGCGCGGGCGGGCGCACTGATCCTTCCGCAGGTCGCCGCCGAGTCGCAGCAGGTCTGGCATCAGTTCGCGGTGCGCGTTGCCGAGCGTCGCGACGAGGTGGCGGCGCGAATGGAAGCGGACGGGGTAGCGGTGCGGGTCTTCTATCCGCGGCCGCTGCACCTTCAGCCTTGCTTTGCCGAGCTTGGTTACCAAACTGGCGATCTGCCCGGGTGCGAGCGGGCGGCGCAGCAGGTGCTGTGCCTGCCGATCTATCCTTCGCTTCGTGCCGATGATGTCGATCGGGTCTGCGAAAGCCTGATCGCCGCGCTCGCCGGGTAACCCGGCGGCTTTCGTGGTTGCGCCCGTGAGCGTGCGGCAGCGGCACTTGCTGCGAGCGCGGAGTGCGACAGGTAGAGAGAACGCGTGAGATGATACGCACCCCCATTCCGTTCGTGCTGGCCATCGGCGGCTTCGATCCATCGTGCGGCGCCGGTGTCGGCGCCGATGTGCGAACCTTCGACTGTTACGGCGTTGCGCCGCTGGCGGTGGTGACCGCGCTCACGATCCAGGCCGGCACCGGCGTGAAGCGCGTGCATGCAACCGCGGCCGCGGTTGTCGAGGCTCAACTGGCCGAACTGCTCGCGCACTTCGCCATCGCCGCGGTCAAGATCGGACAGATACCGAGCGCCGCCACCGCGCGTCTGCTGCGGCGCCGGCTGGTCGAACTCGGTGCTCCGGTAGTGTTAGACCCGGTGCTGCGTGCCTCGGGAGGCGGACGCCTGGCGAGCGACGCGGCCGAGCAGGCAATCGCACGCTCGCTGGTGCCGGTGGCGACGCTGCTGACGGTCAACCTCGACGAAGCGCGAGTGCTGGCCGGGCGACGCGTGCGCAGCTTGCACGACATGCACGAGGCGGCCGCGATGCTGGCGGAGCGCGGAGCTCGAGCGGTGCTGGTCAAGGGCGGCCACATGCAGGGCGATCCCGTCGACGTGCTGTGGCATCGCGGGCGCGTGCGCGAACTGCGCGGCAGGCGTCTGACGGGCTCGATGCACGGCACCGGCTGCGCGCTGGCGAGCGCAGCCGCAGCGATGCTCGCCGGCGGCGCGACGATAGAAGAGGCGGTCGTCGAGGCGCGTGCCCACGTACGAAGGCTGATCAGCGGCGCGCTGGTGGCGGGGAAGGCGCGGCTGCGCTCGCCGGCGCGGTGAG
>JACRCR010000073.1 GCA_016218925.1 Deltaproteobacteria bacterium
AACGTCGTGACGCTCCCCGTCTACCTTTGAGCTCGGTTCCGACCGGTCGGGGAGGCAATTCGAAAGCCGCGACTTGACCCCCTCGCGCGTGACCCCGCTCGCGCGGACCGACCGATCGGAGACCTGTCGCAAGCCGCGACTTGACCCCTTCCCGGTGTCGCAAGCCGCGACTTGACCCCTTCCCGGTGTGACCCCTTCCCGGTGTGACCCCTCCCCGGTGGGGTTTACGAAACTTTACCTTGGCGACAAAGCCGCGAAACGGAGGTGGCGTAGCCTGCTTTGCGACACCGGTGCCCGGCCGCCGCGAACCCCGGCACCGCTTCGTGGCCGGCCCTCCAACAGGCGGCCGGCACCGGCGTCTCGTGACCACAACCAAGGAGTAGACCCCATGACCACCACGCAACCCACTCTTCCCACCGAGCCTTCGGCGCCGGCCCGGCCCGGTAACCCGCAAGCTACTGACAACCACGCTTCCCCCAGCCGTCGCTCCCGTCTCGGCTTCGTAGCCGGTCTCGCGATCGGCGCGCTGGTGATGGGCATTGCCGGCGCACTGGGCGGAGCCAGACTCCCGCTCGCCGAAGCCGCGCTGCGCGGCGCGGGACCGCACCGCGAGCCGCTGAGCCTCGAGGAAGCGCGCGACCACGCCGAGTTCTTCACGGCCTTCCTGCTGCACCGCCTGGATGCGACCGAGGACCAGAAGTCGCGCATCCTGTCGGTCATCGACGCGACCGTTGATCAGGCCCACCCGCTGATCGCGCAGCATCGCTCCAACCGCGACGCGCTCGGATCGCTGCTGGCCAGGCCGACAGTGGATCGCGAGGAACTCGAGCGCCTGCGAGCGCAAGAGGTCGCGCTGGCCGACCGGCTCTCGCGAACGCTGGCCTCGGCGATCGCCGACAGCGCCGAGGCGCTGACCGCCGAGCAGCGCCTCGCGCTGGTCGAACACCTCCACCGCTTTCACCACTGAAGTGTCGCGCGTAGCCTGACCGCCGGACCGCCTGGATGATGGCTGCTGATCGAGTCTTGATGATCGAGGACGACCGCGCCTTGTCGGCGATGGTCGCCGAATACCTCGGCAAGAACGGACTCGAGGTAGTCACCAGGGCCGATGGCGCCGGCGGTCTGGCCGCGCTGGAGCAGGCGAGCTTCGACGCGGTGATTCTCGACGTCATGCTGCCCGACCGCGACGGTTTTGACCTGTGCCGCACGGTGCGATCGCGCTCGGCCGTCCCGATCGTGATGCTGACCGCGCGCGGCGAAGAGACCGATCGCATCGTCGGTCTCGAGCTCGGCGCCGACGACTACCTTCCCAAGCCCTTCAATCCCCGCGAGTTGCTCGCGCGGCTGAGGGCGGTGTTGCGCCGTAGCCGCACCAGGTCGGGGCCGGGCGACACCGTGCTGCGCTTTGGCCGCCTAGAGATCGACCGCGAGTCCCGCGCGGTGTGCGTAGCCGGCGAGGAAAGGCCGCTCACCGCCTACCAGTTCGACCTGCTGGCGGCGCTGGCCGAGAACGCCGGACGCGTGCTGACGCGCGAGGCGCTGATGAACCGCGTGCGCGGCCAGTCGCACGAGGCGTTCGATCGCAGCATCGACGTCCACATCTCGCGCATCCGCAGCGCGATCGAAGACGACCCCGCTCACCCGCGCCGAGTTCTGACGATCCGCGGCACCGGCTACCTGTTCGCCCGCCGCCAGGACGAATCCGTCTCCGGCCTCGAGCAGCCGGGCGCCGTCGAGGAAGACTGAGCGCGACCGTGCGACGTCTCTATCATCAGATCTATCTCGCGTTCGTCGCGGCGGTAGCGCTGTTCGCACTGCTGGCCACCGGCCTGTGGGCACTCGGGCCTCACGATTTCGAGCCCGGTCCCTTTCTCGATGGAGTCGCCGATCTGATCGGCGACGTGCTCCCGAGCGCGGATCGTCCGCTTGCCGAGCAGCGCGCCGCGATCGACAAGCTGGCGTCGCGCTTTCCGACCGACCTGACGCTTCGCGATGCCCGCGGCAACCTGATCGTCGCTGCCGGACCCGAACTCGCGCTCCCGGCGTCGGCGCTGACTCGGGCGGCGCTTGCGACACCGCCCGGCGACGCGCGGCGCATCAGCCGCAGCCTGGTGCTGCACGCCGCGCCCGGCGACGTGGTTGCCGCGCTGGCACTGCCCGACGGACGCTGGCTGCTGGTCGACCATCACCGCCGCCGCGGTCACGGCCGCTGGCCGATCGGCGCAGCACTGACGCTGGCACTGCTCGCCACCGCGATCGCAGTGGCCGCCTATCCGGTGGTGAGACGTCTTACCGGCCGGCTCGAACGGCTCCAGGCCCGCGTGGAGGATCTCGGACGCGGCAACCTCGGTGCGCGCGTCGAGGTGGAAGGGCGCGATGAGGTGGCCGACCTGGCGCGAAGCTTCAACCAGACCGCCGAGCGCATCGAGCGCCTCGTGCACGCACAGAAGGACGCGCTGGCCAGCGCATCGCACGAGCTGCGTTCACCGCTGGCGCGTATCCGCGTGGCGGTCGAACTGCTCGGCACCGAGACCCGCCCAGACGTGCGCGAACGCATCGCCCGCGACATCGCCGAGCTGGATGATCTGATCGGAGAGATCCTGCTCACCAGTCGCCTGGACGCTTCGCCGGTTCTCGAACACAGTGAACCCGTCGACATGCTCGCGCTCACCGCCGAGGAAGCGGCGCCGTTCGGCGCCGAGGTCACCGGTGAATCGGCGACGGTGGACGGCGACGTGCGGCTGCTGCGCCGGCTACTGCGCAACCTCTTCGAGAACGCCGAGCGCTACGGCGCCGGCTCGCCGATCCAGGCCGAGGCCCGCCGCGCGCCGGCGAGCGAGGGCGGCGGCGCGCTGGTCTGGATCCACGACCGCGGTGCGGGAATCCCCATCGAGGAACGCGAGCGCATCTTCGAACCGTTCTATCGGCGCAGCGGAACCAGCGAGGGCGAAGGCGGAGGAGTCGGACTGGGACTGGCGCTGGTGCGGCGGATCGCCTCGAGCCATGGCGCGAGCGTGCGCGCTCTGCCGCGCGAGGGCGGCGGCACCACCATCGAAGTGCGGTTCCCGTCCGTGCCCGATCCAGGATCCTGACACGAGACACACTCGTCTCGCGACGCGATGGTGGGGTCTGACCGCTTGTCGTGAGTCTTGTCGTCAGACCTTTGCTCGTCTCGCTCGAGGCACCGACCCATGCGAGCTGTGAGACCGCCGATCCGCTCGCCGCGGCGCCCGCTTGCGGCTTGCGCATCGGGGTCCGGGGGGCTATCGGGTTAGGCAGGTGCCGCCTCGAGCCGCCAGCGAGTGGCCCGGCACCTGCCACCCTGATGGAACCGCAACTGCCCACCGTCGAGATGCGAAGCGCCGGCGACGGAGCGGGGGTTGTGTGCCTGCGCGGCGACTGGTCGCTGCGCGGCGGCATCCCGTCGGTCGACACGCTGGCTGGTCGCATCGACTCCGACTCGCTGCGCCGACTCACCGTAGACGCCGACTCGCTCGGACACTGGGACACCTCACTGCTGCTGTTTCTCGATCACCTCGAGGACGCGTGCAGAAAGCGCGGCACGCAACTGGATCGCTCCGGTCTGCCCGACGGAGTGCGCCGCCTGGAAGCACTGGCGGAGGCGGTTCCGGAACGCGCCGGCGCACGCGCGGCCGCGAGCAGGGTTTCGATCCTGGCTCGCATCGGCAACCTCGCGCTCAAAGCCTATCGCGACAACCACGAGATGCTCGACTTCGTCGGTCAGGTCGCGGTCGCGCTGGGCCGCTGGGTGACCGGCCGGGCGCGCTACCGCCGCTCGGATCTGTTGCTGTTCATGCAGCAGGCCGGAGCCGATGCGCTGCCGATCGTCACTCTGATAAGCTTCCTGGTAGGTCTCATCCTGGCCTTCGTCGGCGCGATCCAGCTCAAGCAGTTCGGCGCCAGCATCTACGTAGCCGACATGGTCGGCATCGGGATGGTACGCGAGATGGGCGCGATGATGACCGGCATTGTGATGGCCGGGCGTACCGGCGCGGCCTACGCCGCCCAGCTCGGCAGCATGAAAGTCAACCAGGAGATCGACTCGCTGTCGACGATGGGGATCTCGCCGATGGAGTTCCTGGTGCTGCCGCGGCTGATCGCGCTGACGGCGATGATGCCACTGCTGTGCCTGTACTCGGACTTCATAGGCATTCTCGGCGGCGCGACGGTCGGGATCGGCATGCTGCACCTGTCGCCGACGACATACATCATCCACACCGAGTGGGCGGTGACGCTCAAGTCGATGTTCGGTGGCCTGTTCAAGGCCACGGTCTATGGAGCTCTGGTGGCGCTGGCTGGATGCCTGCGCGGAATGCAGTCCGGCAACAGTTCTTCGGCGGTAGGCGACGCGACGACGGCCGCGGTGGTCACCAGCATCGTCGCGATCATCAGCGCCTGCGGCGTGTTCGCGGTGACGTTCTATGTCCTTGGTCTCTGACCTTGGCCACAGCCGCGGCCAGGCGGCGACGGGAACCACGTTCGCCGTTGCGGGCGGGCGCGAGGTTCACATCCGCGTGCGCAACCTGACGATGGCCTACGGCGACTTCGTGCTGATGCGCGATCTCGACTTCACGGTGCAGCGCGGAGAGATCTTCGTCATCATGGGTGGGAGCGGTTGTGGCAAGAGCACGCTGCTGCGGCATCTGATCGGACTCAACGAACCAGCCGCCGGCGAGATCTGGTACGGGGACGAGAACTTCACCAAGGCGGCGCCGGCCACTCGCGAACTGATGCTGCGACGCTTCGGCGTGCTCTACCAAAGCGGCGGGCTGTGGAGTTCGATGACCCTGGCCGAGAACATCGGGCTTCCGCTCGGCGAGTTCACCGACCTGACCCCGGCACAGATCCGCGAGGTGGCCACGCTAAAGCTCTCGCTGGTCGGCCTGAAGGGCTTCGAGGACTACTACCCCTCACAGATAAGCGGCGGAATGCAGAAGCGGGCGGGTCTGGCACGCGCGATGGCGCTGGATCCCGAAGTGCTGTTCTTCGACGAGCCGTCGGCGGGGCTCGACCCGGTCAGTTCGTGTCTGCTCGACGAGCTGATCCTGGAACTGAGGGCGAGTCTGGGTTCGACGATCGTCATCGTTACCCACGAGCTGGCGAGCATCTTCGCGATCGCCGACAACTGCATCTATCTCGACACCGAGACCCGCACCATGGGCGCACTCGGCAACCCCCACGAGCTGCTGAAGTCGTGCACCAACCCCGGTGTGCGGCGTTTTCTGACCCGCGGTAGAGAAGGCGCCGAAGGTGTGAGAGAAGGGGAGACGGCGCATGGGTAAGAAGGGAAATCCGGCCCTCATCGGAGCCTTCGTCCTCGGCGCCATCACGCTGGCCATCATTGGCATCACCGCATTCGGCTCGGGACGGCTGTTCCGCGAGACCTACACCTACGTGATGTACTTCGACAGCGACGTCAACGGGCTCAACGTCGGCGCTGCGGTCAAGTTCAAGGGCGTCGAGATCGGCTCGGTAAAGAAGATCCTGCTCAACATCGACAGCGTAGCCCAGCTCAAGCTACCGGGGGAGAAGGTGCTGATCCCCGTGGTCGTCGAGCTCGACGCCGACAAGGCGAGCAGACACGGCGTCGCCAACGTCCCCACTCCGGCGGTCATCGCCTCGTTGATAGCGCGCGGGCTGCGAGGCCAGCTCGCCAACGAGAGCTTCGTCACCGGAGTTCTGTACGTAAAGCTCGATCTGTTCCCGGGCACCGCGCTCAAGATGCGCGCGGACGAGTCGATCCCATACCCCGAGATCCCGACCCAACCCACGCCGTTCGAAGAGGTACAGGTAAAAGCCGCCGCATTCTTCGCCGATCTGCAGGCGATCGACGTCAACGGTCTGGTCGAAGACATGAAGACGACCTTCAAGACGATCAACGACCTGGCCAAGTCGCAAGGCCTGGCAAAGGCGCTCGACCATCTCGACGATACGCTCGGGGAACTCGACCGGACACTGGCCAGCGTTCGCGAAACGTCCGAATCCACGCGGGCGCAGATCGTGCCTCTTAGCGAGGATCTGCGACGCACCTCCTCGGACCTGCGCGAAGTGCTGGCCGAGACCGGCCGCGCGATGTCGTCGGCGCGCGACATCCTCGATCCCGAGGCGCCACTGGCGGTGGATCTCGGCAAGACGATGGCCGACGTATCGGCGGCCTCACGGGCGATCCAGCGTCTCGCCGATCTCCTCGAACGCAGCCCCGACGCGTTGCTGCGCGGCCGCGGAGCACCGGAGCACAAGCCATGAACCTGCGCAGCGCAACGACACCGTTGGTATCTCTGCTGTTCGTCGCCGGCCTGGCCGCGCTGGCCGGCGGTTGCTCCTCGTTGCTCGCTGCCAAACCCGATGCAGCGCGCTACTGGGTGCTCGGGTCCAACAACGCCACCGCCGGCGCGGTGGCAGGCTCCGAGCCGCTCGGCACTCGCGAGGTCCACATCGGCCTGGGCCCGATCACGCTGCCCGAGTATCTCAAAGACCGCCGCGTGCTGCTGCGCAGCGGCGCCAATCAGATCGAAGCGCTGCCCGACGACTACTGGGCCGAACCTCTCGAGTCGGGCTTTCCGCGCGCGCTGGTCTACGACGTTTCCCAGGGTCTGCGTACCGCCAGCGCGCTGCTCTATCCGTGGTACAGCAGCAAACGCGTACGGTGGGCGGTCCCGATCGAGGTCCTGCAATTCGAAACCTCCTCGTCCGGCGAAGGCTTGCTGGTGGCGCGCTGGCGCGTGGTCGACGAACCCGACGGCGCGGTGGTCTTCGCGTCCGAATCGCGCATCGTCGAAGCACCGGCCGAGCCCGCCGCCGCCGCTTCGACCGAGCAGCGCGTGGCTGCGCTGCGCCGCGGGATCACGCGTCTGGCCGCCGAGATCGTCGTCCAGATCGAGAAATTGTCGCGGCCCGCCGCTGCCTCCGTGCCGGCCGCCACCAAACCGACGACCGCGGTCTCGCAGTCGGCACCCGAGGTTTCCGCGCCCGCGCCTCAGCCAAGTGCGCCCGCGCCTCAGACATCAGGAGTAGCACGATGAAAGAACTCGAAGAGGGGAAGGCTCTTAGCCTCGACTTCGCCAAACTCGCCAAGATCGGCGCAGCCGGCCAGCACGTGGTTCCGGTCGTGCTGCAGCACGCCGACAGCAAGGAAGTTCTGTACCTGGCCTACGCCAACGATCTGGCACTCGCAGAAACGCTGAAGACACGCCGCGCCGTGCTGTGGTCCACTTCGCGCAACGAGCTGTGGCGCAAAGGCGAGACCTCCGGCGATGTGCTCGAGCTGGTAGACGTGCGCGTCAACTGCGAGCAGAACTCGTTGCTGTATCTGGTGAGACCCAAGCTGGCAGGAGCCTGCCACACCCGCGACGCGTCGGGCCACACACGGCGCACCTGCTACTATCGCAGTCTGGACGGCGACGGCCGCGATCTGTCGTTCCTGGACGGGATGCGCTGAATCCAGCGGCGCCGCTCCACGCCGCCAGTGCGCTAGCCGTCTGGGCACGCATCGCCGCCCGGCCTCAGTGCTCGTTCGGCGTATGCGCGTGCAGGCCCAGGCGCAGCAGCGCCGACCACGCATCTTCCGCGGTATCGGCGTAGGCGAACAACGAGAGATTCTCCGGTTCGGTCATGCCCTCGCCGACCAGCAGGTCGAAGTTGATCAGCCTGCGCCAGTAGCTTTCGCCGAACAGCACGATCGGTGCCTTGGGCGCCTTGCGGGTCTGCACCAGAGTCAGGATCTCGAACAGTTCGTCGAGCGTGCCGAACCCGCCCGGGAACACCACCAGTGCGTTGGCTCGCATCGCCAGATGCATCTTGCGCATCGCGAAGTAGTGGAACCGGAAGGTCAGCTCCGGAGTGGTGTACGGGTTGGGCCGCTGCTCCGCCGGAAGCGTGATGTTGAAACCGATGCTGGGCGCGCCAGCCTCGAAGGCACCTCGATTGGCGGCCTCCATGATCCCCGGTCCGCCGCCGGTGGCGATCACGTTGTCGCGCCAGCGATGCTGAGGCGCGAACGCGCCACCGCGCTGCGAGACGATGGCGGCGAGTTCGCGCGCCTGCTGGTAGAAGCCCGATTGCCGTACCAGCCGCTCGGCGGTCGCAATCTCGGCTTCGGCGCGCGCCGCCGCGCGCGCGGCCTGGGCCTGCTCCGGCGACGGCGTCAGTGCGCTGCCGAACATGATCACGGTCGAGCGAATGCCCCAGTCGCGCAGCAGCAGTTCGGCTTTGGTGTACTCCAACTGAAAGCGCACGCCGCGCAGCTCGTCGCGCAGCAGGAATTCGCGGTCTTCCACCGGCAGCAGCGCGCTGCGGGAGCGATCCTCGTCATTGTCGCCGATGGCCGTCATCTGCATGGTCTCCTGTACGCGACGCGGCAGTCCCTTGGCGCGATCGCGCTTGTCCCAAGGCGCTATCGCTCGTGTCCCACGGCGCTGTCGCGCCTGTCCCATCGCGCTGTGGCGCCAAGGGGGGCCTATAGCAGAATCTTCGTCGCGCAAGGATCGCTGCGCCAGATCGCCGCAGCCGTCGGTCTCCGGCCGGAGCGCCGGCCCACCCGGAGCCCGCAAATGCGAAGGCCGGCCCTCGTGCAGGAGGGCCGGCCTTCGTCGTCAGTTCACCGGCCGGCCGGACAGCCCATCTCGAAGCGGTCCGGCCGGCCGTGAGGTTCGAGGCTGCGCTACGGTCCGACCAGCAACGGAGCGTGAACGAGAATGCCCTTGTTGCGCAGTTCCACTCTGCCCTTGCCGCCCACCAAAGCGCCTTGCCACACGGAGCGCTCCTCCAGGACCAGCTTGCCGGCAGGACAGAAGACGGTACCTGCACCGGTTACCTCGTTACCGAAACGGCACTTGGCCTGGCTGTAGATGATCACGTTGCCCGGCACGGTACTGCCCGCCAACACGATCTTGCTACGCAGGCGCAGGTCGAGCTTCTTCTCCACGCGCAGCACGAAAACGCTGCCCGCGTTGCCGGCGCCGTCCAGTGTCAGCGTCGCATCCGCGCCGGAGAGCAGCTTGCGGAAGTCGAACACGTTCAGTCCCCCCGGACTGCTCGCGGTCAGAGTCAGCGAGCCGTTGGGAGCGATGAACGTATCGCCGAGGTTCGGCCCCGGAGGCAGTCCGGCCAGCATCAAGTCCCCCGCGGCGACGTCGCCCTGAGCATCGGCGCAGTCATCGACGCGTACGTTGGTGCCCAGCGTGTCGTAGATCGCCGTAGGATCACCCGACTGCACGGCGGTGCTTCCACCCGCGACCACGTCGGTAGCGAGGCCCGGCAGCAGGACCAGACGCGGCTTGCCGCGCACGGCGCTACCGCCGGTGACGATGTCGCCGGTGACCGCCGCGTGAGAGCTGATCTGAATGCCGACGCCGCTGGCCAGCGTGGCAACCGCGTCGCCGTTGGTGGTGGTGAATTCGCCGATGCGAACCCTGCCGCCGCAGATGTGACCGGTTACCTGGGTCTCGCCGCGGGTCCGCGACTGAACGCTCGTGTCTCCGACCATCACCCACCTGCACGCGGCCGGGATCACGACGGCGTCGCCGTCGCAGGTACCGCCCAGACAGGTATCGCCCACCGTGCAGATGTCGCCGTCGTCGCACGAAGCGCCGTCGTCGGGGGTGCAGGTGGACGGACCCGGCAGCACCGGGATGGTCGTGGTCGGGGCGGTGTCGGCAGTGCAAGCCCAGCAGGGCTCGACATTGCAAGTATCGTCGCAGCCGTCACCGGTCGCGGTGTTGGCGTCGTCGCAGTCTTCGCCCGACTCGATCAGACCGTCGCCGCACACGGCGCAGGTGCCCGGCGCGTCGCAGTTGGTTCCGTCTCCCTGGTAGGTGCCGACCTCGCACTGTGCCGCCGTCGTAACCGAACACAGGCCGTCCGCACAGCAAGCTCCGGTCGCCGGCAGAGTCGTCGTCGTGGTCGTACTCGTCGTCGTGGTGCTGGCAGGAGTCTCGACCTGGCAGTTCGCGTCGCAGCCGTCACCGCTGAGGGTGTTACCGTCGTCGCAGGTCTCGAATGGCGACTCGACGACATTGTTCCCGCACACCGACTCGGGGACGTTGATCGAGAACGAACAAGTGGCCTGCAGGTTCTGCGGATCCGTATAGACGATCGTTACGGCGTGCGCGGTACCCGCATCGGCCTGCTGCGGCGTCCAGTCGAAGGTCGCACCGAAGGGCTGTGCCTGGCTAGTGCCCGAAGGCGGCGTCAGGGTTGCGCCCGGCGGCAGGCCCAGATGGCCGAGCGTGAGGTTGCCGCCGTCCGCGTCGGTGCCGGTGAAGTTGCCCGCGAAGGGCTGCCCGACGTTGACGATGTGGTTGCCCGACGTCCCGTCGCACGCCGGCGAGGCCCCGAGATTGCCGACGATCTCGATGATGAAGTCGAGCGCGACCCTGCCGAGGTTTCCGGCGTGGGTCTCCTCGATCGCCACCTGAGCTGCATACTTCTGGCCAATGGCCGTCGCGCTGGTATCCCAGCTCAATACGCAACCCGAGGAAACCCCCAGATCGTTACCGCCTGCGCTCGCAACCGACGGGATCTCGGACTCGACCGGAGTCGCCATCCGGCAGGTGAAACCATCACCGTCCGGGTCCGCGATCGGAAGCACCACGTTGTTCACGGCGCCCTGCGCCATCTGCACGATGACCGGGATCGAACTGACCGGCGAACCGGTGTTGCCTCCCCGCAGGTCAACGATGGTATCCACGCGGAACGACGCGCCGCTGGCGTTGAGCAGACTGTAGATCCGACAGCAGTTTGCGGTCGTCGCCAGGAACGGCCCCTCGCTCGCGTAGGTATGCTCGACCGTGTACTGGACGATGGTGTACTGCTCGCCGGCGACGTCGGTAAAGGTCCCGATCGTGTTGACCGTGCCGATGTCGGAAACCCCGTCGCCGAAATCCATTGGAATCGGACTCACGGCGTCGGAGCGCCATGCCTGCGTCGAGGTGAACTGTACCGTAGTTCCCGAAACCCTGTTCCAGGTGTTGTGCCCGAAACGAAAGTGACTGGCCTCTGCCGGGGAGGCCAATCCCCCGACACTGAACAGAGTCACTGCCATGACCACGGCCAAGCCCGCGCCGCGCCAGCCGCTGCGCGCCGACCCTCGCGATTTCGATCTCCCCCCTGCTTCGTTCATGTTCCTGTTCTTCCTCGCGGTGGAATGTCTGCGTTACTGGTCGTCCAGTGTCGGGCTTGCGCTGCGCCCCACCGCATGCGGCCAGCGCGAGCCCGGTGTGGGTCCGTCACTTCGAGCAACTTACGTCGGCTCACCAGCAAGAGACGTGGGTTTCCCCGATGCCGGTTCGGTCGCCCAACCCGAGGGTCGGCGACCTGCAGCGGGAGTCCCAGGCTTGCCGACGAGCCGATCGGCAATTGGGACGCAAGTTATCCCATTGCCCCGCCGCACGTGTCAATCGATTCTTGGCTATACAAAGGGCGTGCGAAAAGAGACGTTGAGCGATGCGCCCTGTTGTCAGTTCTGTCAGTTCATGCCAGCGAGCCAGGCTCTCGCAACGAGTGTTTGCGCCGCAGCAGTGGACGCCGCCGGCTTGCGCCGCTCACGCCAAGAGAAGTCAGTCGTGAAAGGGCCCTTTCGTGCATTCACCGTTGCGTGCGTGGTGTGGTGTCTGGCGTGCGACGCACCGCCACCGCCGGCCGGCAGTGATGGCTCCACCGTCGATCTCTTCGGATTGCTGCCGGCGGCGGAGCTCTCGACGCAGCTCGACGAGGTCCTGAACGCCGCGCTCGCCGAGCCTCACGACTTCACGCCTACTGGCGGTTCGTGGAGCCACGACGCCGATGAGATACGCGACACGTCATCGCCGTCCGGCGAGAGCGAGGTCTCTTCGCTGGTCCGACTCACGCCCGAGATCGCCGATGCAACGATCTCCGCGCAAGTTCGACTCAGCTCCGAGGCCAGAATGCCTTCGGGCGGCGGGATCCTGTTCCGCATGCGAAACGCGAGAAACGGATTCGGACTGGTTCTCGACGAGGGCGGCGGGATTCGTCTGGTCGCGATCCGCGAGGGTCGCGCACAGACGCTCGCCGCCAACGACGCGATCGTCGAGAAAGGGCGATGGTACACGCTGGGCGTTTCGATGGCCGCCAACCGGTTCGCCGCCTTTCTCGACGGGCGTCCGGTGCTCGAGTCCGCGCTTGGCGATGCTCCGCCCACCGGCGGCATCGGCCTGGTTCGTGCCCGCGGCGAAGGCGCGGCGTTCCGGCGCCTGTCGATCGGCTCCGGCCAGCGGACCGCGCCGGTCAGTGTGAGTTTCGCCGAAGTCCCCCTTTCCATTGCTCCGCTGCTGAACTCTTCAGGCGGACACCGCGGCGCACCCCCCTCGCGGCCGTGGGAACTCCTCGTGCAAACGATCGATCTCAACGGCGACTTCCGCAAGAGTCTGATGGTCCCACCCGACAGTGAGATCCGCGTGCCGGTCACGTTGCCGCGACAGCCCGTCCTCCACCTCGAGATCGGCGTGCTTCCATCCTCGCTAGTAGAACCCGGCGGGTCGTCGCGGCTGCGAATAGGTTTCGAGGACGCCTCACGCAGGAGAACGTGGCTGGCGATGCACCACGTCTCGACGCAAGCGCACTGGAGGTCGTGGGAACCTGCGACCCTCGACCTCGGCAACCTCGACGGCGCCCAGGGTTGCATCGTCCTGCGCAACGAATCGATCGGTCCTGGCGGGTCGTTCGTCGCGCTGGCGAGTCCAGTGGTGCGATCGGGCGCCGAGACGCGCGCCCCGGGCCGAGCCAACCTCATCCTGGTTACCGTCGATACGCTGCGCGCCGATCATCTCGGCGCTTACGGCTATACGCGAGACACCTCCCCGTTCATGGATAGCCTGGCGGCACGCTCAGTCGTGTTCGAAGAAGTCACGGCGCAGAGTTCCTGGACCAAGACCTCGATGGCGTCGATGCTCACCTCGACGTACCCGGAGCTCAACGGCGTGCGGGGCGCGGATCACCTGCTCCCGACGGATCTTCCGACGCTGGCCGGCGTTCTCGAGCAGCAGGGGTATTTCACCGCAGGCGTACAGACCAATCCGTGGCTTCTGCCGCGCTTTCAATTCTCGCGCGGCTTCGCTGAGTATCAGTGGCTGCAGGCAGCGCCGCCCGCGGCGCGCGTGAACGAGCGAGCCGTCGAAATCCTCAACCGCCGGGGCGAGGCGCCGTTCTTCCTGTATCTGCACTACATGGATGTCCATCATCCCTACACGCCATCGGGTGCCTATCGTCGCTTTGGTACGCTGCCCGCCGACGCATACGACGGCGAGATCCGCTCGCTCGACGACCAGCTCGCCGGCCTCTACCAATCTCTGGCCGAGAAAGGCCTGCTCGACAACACGCTCTTCGTCATCGCCTCCGACCACGGAGAGGAATTCGGCGAGCACGGGGGCAGCTTCCACGGCGGCACCCTCTACTACGAGCAACTGCGCGTTCCGTTGATCCTCGACTGGAAAGGACGTCTCCCGGCCGGCCGGCGCGTTGCGGGCCCGATCCGCAACCTGGATGTCGCTCCGACGCTCCTCGACCTGCTCGACGTCGCCGTGCCACCGCGATTTCAGGGCGTCTCGTGGAAGCAACGCATCCTCTCGCCCGGAACTGCTGCGAGCGGCGACGTCGCGGTCTTCTCTCAGACGGGGCTCAACGACGTCGCGCCCGACAGCGATCTGATCTCGGTCGAAGTCGGGAACTGGAAATTCATCAAAGACCGCAGGTCGACTTGGAACCGCCTCTTCGACCGGTCCGTCGATGCCGCGGAGCAACGCGATCTGTCCACCTCCAGAACCGAGATCAGGGCAGACCTGGAACGCCGCTGCGACGAGTTCCTCGCCAGCAACGAGCAGGGTCGATCTGCCAACGATACGGCGACGGTAGACCCGGCGGTGGCCGAGCAACTGCGCTCGCTCGGGTACCTGATGAACGCGCCGGCCGCACCTTCGAAGGGCGAGGCCGGCCAAGCCGACCTGCGATGATGACGGCTGAATCCGAATCACCCAGGCGTGCGCCGGGGTTTCAGTGAAGGACGAAGCTTCGCAACCAGGACACTTCGCGCGCTAAGAGATGCAGCGCCTGCTCGCGACCGCCGTCGTGGTCGGATGCAACTACGTCGCGGGCTCCCCCATGTTGCAACCGGCGTCGCCTCTGGTCTCGGCGCGGCGACGAAGCTACACAGCGACCCCATGCGCGTTCTTGACACCATCACCAAGCTGTTTCCGTTGTGGGTGCTGCTGGCCGGCGCGCTCGCGCTCGCGCACCCGCCGCTGTTCGCGTGGTTCTCCGGGTCGATGATCGTCTGGGGCCTGGCGGTCATCATGCTCGGGATGGGCATCACGCTGTCGATCGACGACTTCCGCGCGGTGGCGACGGTTCCTGGCACGGTCGTGGCTGGTGTCGCGGCTCAGTACCTGATCATGCCGGTCTTTGGTTGGGCTTCTGCCCATATCACCGCGCTGCCACCCGCGCTGGCCGTAGGCGTCATCCTGGTCGGCTGCTGCCCGGGCGGTACCGCCTCCAACGTCGTGTGCTACCTGGCCCGCGCCAATGTCGCGCTGTCGGTCGTGATGACCACCTGCTCGACGTTCGCGGCGGTGATCATGACGCCGTTGCTCACCAAGTGGCTGGCCGGCACGCTGGTGCCGGTGGATGCGTGGGGACTGTTCGTCAGCACCAGCGAAGTGGTGCTGCTCCCGGTCGTGGCCGGACTGGCGCTTCACCACGTCGCGCCGCGTCTGGTGCGGCGCGTGCTGCCGGCGGCGCCGCTGGTCTCGGTTATCGCCATCGTGTTGATCTGCGCCAGCATCATCGCACAGAGCGCCGGCGTACTGCTGGCCTCGGGAGGTCGCCTGATCGCCGCCGTGCTCCTGCTGCACTCGGGCGGATTCGGCGTCGGCTACGCTTTTGGCCGCGTGCTCGGATACGACGCCGTCATCAGTCGCACCATCTCGATCGAGGTCGGAATGCAGAACTCGGGTCTCGGCGCGGTGCTGGCGCGCCAGCACTTCTCCGATCCGCTGACCGCGCTTCCCGCCGCGATCTCCGCCACCTTCCACTCGGTCATCGGCAGCGCACTGGCCGCGTACTGGCGCTCGCGCGAGGAACGAAGGGGAGCGCCGGCGTCGAGCTGAAAAGTCAGATCTCCATCTGCTCGGCGAAGCGGCCGCGGTAGACGGCGGTACCTTCGGTACGCTGCACGATGAGTTGCGCAATGCGTACGCCGGCGTGCAGGCGCATCGCGTAGGGCGCGATGTTGGCGATCTCCAGGACCTGGCGGTTGCTCACGCCGGGTGCGATGAAACCCGCGGTCACGTGGATCATCAACCCGAGCCGTGCGTAGCGTGAACGTCCTTCGAGCCAGCCGCACAGACTCGACGACAGACTCACCCGCTCGCGCGTGATGCCGAGAACGGTGTGGCCCGGCGCGAGTTCGTAGGGCCGATCCAGTGTCGCGACCTTGCTCAGCGCCACGTAGTCGGCGTCCTCGGTCACGTCGATCATCTTGATGTCCGGGTCGAGGATGCGAAGCTGCTCGCCGAGCTGGAGATCGTAGGAAGCCGGCCCCAGGAATGCCGGATCGAACGGATCGATGGAAAGACGTCCGGCCTCGATCTCTTCGAGGATCTTCTCGCGGGTGAGGATCATGTTACGCGACCGCCCTGCGTTCAGGCGCGGCACGCCAGGCGCCGCACCACTTCGAACAGCACCTCGGTGCCGAGGCGCAGGTTGGCGATGCTGATGCGTTCGTTGTGACCATGAATCGTCGAGAGTTCCTCGCGCGTCAGCAGCGCGGGCGTAAAGCCGTAGGCCTGGGCTCCCGCCGCGCGATAGGCATGCGAATCGGTGAAGCCCGGAGAAAGCTGCGGCATCAAGAACGCATCCTCCCCGAGCTTCTCGGCTACGACCTGAGCGGCCACGCTCATCACCGGCGTGTCCATTGACGACATCCCCGAGACGTGCTGATAGAGCACCTCGACTTCGACGTCGGGATCGTCGATCACGCGTCGCACTTCGGCGACGAACGCCTGTGGATCCGTGGTCGGCAGCAAACGGCAGTCGACGGTGGCCTCGGCGCCGGCCGGGATGACGTTGATCTTCTGGCCGGCATGCAGCGTGGTGATGCTGGCCGTGTCGTGAGTGACCGCGCCGAGGTGGGCGTCAACCGACGCCAGCATCGCCAGCGTCGCGCCGTCACGCGGGTCGAGGTCGGCCGGCAGGAATCCCTTCTGGACCAGCGTGCGCAGCATGCCGTCGACCGCCGGCGTCAGCTCGATGTGCTTCTCCCAGGCGTCGATGCGGGCCAGCGCTTTGACCAGCTTGGCGAGCGCGTTCTTGGAGTGCGGTACCGAAGCGTGACCCGGCAGCCCCTTGGCGCTGACGCGCAGCCAGCACGGGCTCTTTTCGCTCGGGCAGATGCCGACGATCTTGGCGTCGCGGCCCATGAACTCGCAGAAACCGTACGCGCCTTCGTTGAACACGTACTCGGCGCGCAGCACTTCGGGGTGATGCTCGGCCAGGTAATGGATACCGTGGATGCCACCCGCTTCTTCATCGGCGACCGCGACGAACACCAGGTCGCGTTCCAACGGCAGGCCGTGACGTCTGGCCAGCGCAAGGCACAGCAGCTCCATCACGCCCATGCCCTTCATGTCGAGCGCGCCGCGTCCCCAGATCACGTTCTCGACGACGGCTCCGGAGAACGGATCGATCTTCCAGTGCTCCGGCTCCACCGGCACCACGTCGATGTGCGAAAGCAGCACCACCGGTTTGAGGCCGTGGTTGGTCGCCGCAGGAATCCGCGCCGACATCGATACGCGCCCGTCTCCGGCGTCGTAGAACGTCGAATCGATGCCTTCTCGGCGCAGCGACTCGCGCAGGAAGATCGCACCGGCTTCCTCGCCGCCCGGAGGATTGGTGGTGTTGATGCGGATGTAGTCGCACAGCAGGCTGGTGGCCTGCTCGGTGACTTCGTTCCAGTCGATGGGAAGATCCGGGAACACGGTACGCTTGCTCGCTTCGGCCATGGGGCGGGAGTCTATGCCGCGCAGCGGGCAACTCGCAATCCGCGCTCGGTGGCGCGACGCCAACTCGGCCCGTCAGTGATGGAACTGGTCGGTCCGATATTGCTGCGCTGGAATCTTGGATCCGTAAGCCTCGGCGAACCCGCGCACCGGCCTTGTCCGCGGCCGGCAGCGGTGGCATGGTTAGCGGCGATGGGACTCGTCTACGCCAGCGTGACTGTGGCCACCCCGAGCGCCGGCCCATGCCATCTCGACATGCTCGTCGACAGCGGTGCCGCCTTCTCGCTACTGCCCCGCCGCATCTGGCAGGCACTTGGTCTGCACGCCCAGCGCACGCTGGAGTTCATCCTCGCCGACGGCATCAGGATCTCCCGTCAGGTTTCCGAGTGCCGCTTCGTTTACGAAGGAACCGAGGCCTGGAGCCCGGTCATCCTCGGCGAAGAAGGCGATGAGGCGTTGCTCGGCGCGGTCACGCTGGAGACACTCGGTCTGGTGCTGAACCCCTTTGACCGCTCTCTTCACCCGATGCGCGCCAGTCTGGCGGCGCTAGAATCCTTGTCTGAGACTCTCTGTGTGTGATGAGTCAAGTTTTGTCACGCAGCGATTCTTCCCTCCTGGCACCAGTGATCAATGGCAGCTTCGACGGCACGGAAGGAGCGATGGAGCTGGGAGCGAGCATCGGGAGCA
>JACRCR010000020.1 GCA_016218925.1 Deltaproteobacteria bacterium
GTAGGTGAGAACCGGAATGAACAAATCGACACTGGTTACGCCGAGCACCCTCCCCGCGCCGCCCTGAGGGTCGTCCAGCAACATGCGAAGCAGGACGGTGGAGTTGTACTGGCCGCGTGCGCGATCGTAGGAAGCCTCCGGATCGAACCACGCACTGCGCGTCCGGGCCTTGACCCGGAAGCTCTCCTCCAGCCGTGCGGCCAACCTGTCGAGCATTGGTTGCTCGTCGGCGAAATAGATCGGCACGAGATCGAGGATCACGGCAGCCTATTTGCGCAGACCGTACTTCTCGATCTTGTGGTAGAGCGTCACCCTGTCGATTTTCAGCGTCTCGGCCGCGTGCGTGATGTTCCATCCGCAGCGTTCCAGAACGTTCGCGACGTGAACCTTCTCCATTTCCGCGAGCGAGTCGCCGCCGCTGGCCCCGGGGGTTTCGCTCAGGCGCAGCGGAAGGTCCGAAACGCGTACCGTTGGCGGCGTTCCCACCACCAGCGCACGCTCGACCGCGTTGGCCAGCTCGCGAACGTTCCCGGGCCACGAGTAGCGCACCAGCAGGTCCAACGCCGCCGGATCGAACTCCTTGAACGGTCTGTTCATCCGCAACGAATACTGTTCGAGGAAGTGCTGCAGCAACAGCGGAATGTCCTCGCGCCGTTCGCGCAGCGGCGGCAGGAACACCGCGATCACGTTGACTCGGAAATACAGGTCCTCGCGAAAAGCTCCTTCTTCGACCAGCTTCTCGAGATTCTGGTTGGTGGCACAGATCACGCGGAAATCGACGCGGATCGACTTGCTCCCTCCAAGTCTGGTGAACTCCTTCGTCTCCAGAACGCGCAGCAGGTCTACTTGAGTACGCAGGCTGATGGTGCCGATTTCGTCCAGGAACAGAGTCCCGCCGTCGGCCATCTCCAGCTTGCCTTTGCGCCGGTACTGGGCCCCGGTGAATGCTCCCTTCTCGTGTCCGAACAGCTCGCTTTCCAGCAGCGACTCCGGAAGCGCGCCGCAGTTGACCGGTATGATCGGGAAGTAGCTCCTCGCACTGTTGGCGTGAATCGCCTGTGCGATGAGCTCTTTGCCGGTCCCGCTCTCGCCCCGTATCAATACGGTCGCGTCGGTCCGCGCCACCGACGCGGCCATCTCGAGGACTTTCTGCATCTGCGGGCTCTCGCCCACGATGGTCCCGGGCATCGAGAGCCGGTCTACCTGCTTTCGCAATTGCACGTTCTCGGCTTTGAGCTGGCGCTGCTCGACGCCTCTCTTGACCAGATGGCTCAGCTCGTCGGGATCGATCGGCTTGGTGATGTAGTCGAAGGCACCCTCTTTCAACGCGCGAACCGCGGTCTCCACCGAAGCGTAGGCGGTGATCATGATCACGATGATACCCGGGTCGATCTCGTGGATTCGCCGCTGCAGCTCCATGCCGTCCATCCCCGGCATCTTGATGTCCAGAAGGACGACGTCCCAGCTCGCCTCTTGCAGCAGCTTCAGAGCCTCTTTCGCGTCCCGCGCCGAAGCTGCCCGGTATCCGTCCTTCCTGAACCAGCTCTCCAGCGAATCGCGTACCGACAGTTCGTCGTCAACGACCAGAACGCCGGCGGCGTCGGCCCTGGCCGCGAGTCTTCCGTTGGTCGGAGTCCCGCCACCGCTTCCTTCGTCCGTCTTATCGCCATGCATGTAGCGCCTCTTCTCCATTCGTGGATTCATACGCTGCGGTGCGTCTTCGCCCCCCCCTCTGTCTTCGGCCTGCGCGGCAGAACGAGCGTAAAGGTAGTCCCTCGGCCGACTTCCGAGTCCACTTCAATCCGGCCACCGTGGCGCTGCATGATACCGTAGGCCACCGACAGCCCGAGCCCCACGCCGTTCTGGTCTTCCTTGGTCGAGAAAAAGGGCTCGAAGATGTGCGGCACCACTTCGGGCGGGATGCCCACGCCGGTGTCCCTGACGCTCACCTGCACACAGTCGTCGACACGCTCGGCCTTCACGGTCAACGCTCCGCCTTCGGTCATCGCTTCTATCGCGTTCATCAGAATCGCGACCAGCGCCTGTTGCACCTGGTCGCCGTCACAGACGATCGCGTCGTCTCCCTCGAGGAATCCCGTCTCGAGATCGATACCGGCCATCTCCAGGTGATGCCTGACGATCATCAGCGAACGCTCGATGATCGGATTGAGCGGCACCAGAATGAACTCGGCCCCGGACTGGCGGGTGAACAGCAACAGGTTACGGACCGTGTTCCCGCAACGCGCGGTCTCCTTCTGAATGAGGTTGATGTAACGGCCCAACTCCTCGGCCTCTTCCTCGGGATGGACCGCGGTGCTCTCTCTGAGCGTTCTCTCGACCAGCTTGGCGTAGTTGAGAATTCCCGCCAGCGGATTGTTGATCTCGTGCGCGACGGTAGCGGCGAGTTTGCCCAGCGATGCCATTCTCTCCATCAGCACCACCTGGCGCTGCGTCTTGCTGAGTTCGGTGGTCTTGGCCAGCAGGCTCTGCTCGAGACGGCCCGACCAGGCGGTGAGCTCCTCGCGCGCCTGCTTCAAGTCACCGGTCATCTTGTTGAACGAGCGGGCGAGTTGGCCGATCTCGTCACGCCGCTCCAGCGAAAGTTCGGTAGTCAGATCGCCCGCCGCCACGCTTTCGGTGGCCTCCATCAGCGCGCGGACGGGCCTGCGCACCATGCGGAAGATGAATACCGCAGCAGCTACCCCGACCAGCAGCGCCGTGAAAGCGCTGGCCACCATGAGCTGGCGCCTCATCATTTCCAGTCGCGCGTCGGCGGAGGCGAGCGACATCTTGACGTCCAGCACGCCCAGCACGGTCTGTTCGGCCGGATGCGCATGACACGCGGCGCTCGAGCATTCGGGGGCGTTCTCGATGGGACTGATCAATCCGAGGATGCGCCCGTCCTCCGGTGCGTCGAATACACGCACCCGGCCCCCCGACGGCACCGAGCGCAAGGGTTGCGACTTGTCGTGGCAGATGACGCAGGCTTCGGCCTGCATATCCACCGCGTGGCCGATCTCTTCCTCCTTGGCCGAAAAGATGATGACACCGTTCTTGTCATAGATGCGCACCCCCTTGACGGCCGGTTCCTCGGCGATGGCCTTGATCGTGACGCCGACGTCCTCCTTGCGATTGAGCAGCATCTCGTAGTGCGTCGATCGCTTGATCAGAGAACTGAACTGTTGGGCGCCTTCGTGGACCGATTCGGTCCACTGCCGGGAGGTCGTTCGTATGCTGATGAACGCGTAGGTCGCGAACGCGAAGACGATGACTCCGAAGAGCCAGAGGAAAAGGCTCAGGCTGAGCGAGTTGAGAAAGGATCTCGCCCAAGCTGCACGCGAACGTTGCCGGTGGCGACGTTGCATCACTGCACCTGCCCGGCAACGTTTGATCCCGACGGGGCGGCTTTGCAAACCGCTCGGCCGCCCCGTCGGACTCGAGAATCAGCGTGTCAGCAGGAAGTCTTTCGCGATCTCGTCCCAGCCTTCCGGAGAGAGATTGCGCGCCATGCCCGCCACCGGCACGCCGCCGTCCTGCAGGAGCATCCCCATCTCTCCCGCCAGCCGCGTGCGCAGCCCGTCGACGGTCTCTTCCATCCATGCGCTGGCAAGTGTTCCCGAGAGCAGGTTCCTCAAGTTGGCCTCCATCTTCGGCACCCGAACCTTCATCAGCCAGCCGCTTCCGTAAGGATCGGCGTTGATCAGCTCGGGCCGGCGCAGCACCTCTTCGTTGCGCTCGACGATCTCGCCATCGACAGGGGACAGGATCTCGACCGACTTGCCGCCGATCCCGACGCGCAGGCCTCGGTCACCTTGTTCGACGCGAGCCCCGACTTCCGGAAGTTCCACGACGCTCGCCTTGCCGAGCAGCTTCTGCGCGAAGTCGTCGATCCCCACCCGCACCACGTCGATCCCCTCGGGCTCCGCCCAACTGTGCCCCTGGTGGTAGAAGATCCCCTCGTGAATCCGGAACCAGGGGCTCACCGCGCCAGCGGTAGCTTCGGCCATCGCCAGGACCGGAGCTGCATACTGCGACGCGTTCAGCATCCGCCAGAAGATCGCAAGCACCGGGAGGAAACCGAGCACGAGCAGATACTCGATGCCTTTGGTCGCGAACAGGTCTACGTAGGTGGTTTCCATTGTCATGCCTCCTGCGCCAACTCTGGATAGTCAGCGCTGCGCGCTTTGGCTTCTTCCTCGACGCTCTCATGCACCCACCGCGGAGATTCCGTGAACACCGGCATCCGGTTGACGATCCAGCGGAACGCCCAGATCTCGGCACAGATGACCCCGAGCGTCACCTCCACTTCCATCCAGGACGGAACGTAGCGGACGGGCTCGTACCACTTGAACGCGATCACCGAGATGTTGAGCCTGTTCAGAATGATCCCGACCAGCGTCAGCGCGGCCGCGGTGCGGGTCAACGTCAGGCTGCCGCTCCTGGTGGCCTGCAAGAAGAGCAGGCACGGGATCAGTACGAAGCCCAGTATCTCGACGAGATACCAGTAGCCCATCGGGTCGGAGAGGTGGGTCCACTGCTGGCCGTGCAGGAACACCAGCATCTTGAGGAACAGGTAGACGAACATCGTGCCCGAACAGATCTTCGCCAGCGACAGCACGATCTCGTCGTGAGAGGCGTGATGTTCCTCGCTGATCTGGTGGCGAAACACCCTCTGGCTGATGGTCCCTTCGAAGATCACCATCGAGAGCCCGGCAAAGATGCTGGAGACGAAGAACAGGATCGGGATGAACTCGGAGTACCACAGAGGATGGATCTTGCCTTTGGCCATCAGGTAGAGCGCACCCAGGCCGGACTGGTGCAGCGTCGAGAGCGAGATCCCGATGATGACCGCTCCCAGCGTCAGCGAGTGCAGCACTCTCCTGGCACGCTTCCAGACGAGCCACTCCGCAACCGCCGGCGAGAACTCGATGAACTCGGCGATCATGTACAGCAAGAAGTGCCAGGCGACCAGGAACAGCACCGAGCTGACGCCGAACGAGTTGCCGATGACCGGATTGATCACGTTCCACGGACGTCCCAGGTCGAGCAGCAAAGCGCCTGCGTAGAAGACGTAGGCGAGAAGCCCGTTGAGCACTGTCGCCCGTACGATCGGCTCGTACTTATGCTGTCCCAGAACATAGACCATGAACGTCAGGACGTATGCACCGCCCGCGAAGGCGACACCGGTGATGACGTCGAAACCGATCCACAGCCCCCAGGGATACTCCTGGTTGAGGTTGGTGATGGCACCGAGCCCGTACGTGAAGCGGATCACCAGCAGCCAGGCCGCCACGGCCATGATCGGCACGGAGATCACGTTGAAGGGCGTGAGCAGCTTGCCTTTCGGCTTCAGCTCCTGGAGCAGAAAGCGCCACAGGCTCTTCGTCTCTCTAGTCGCGGATGACATAGCTGGTCCCTCCCCGGTCGCTTTTCTTCGCTTCGTGTTCCTCTTCGTCGCGGCTCTTGCTCGCGTTGCTCAGCCCCAGCAGCAGAGCCGGCCAGAGCGTGAGCACGATCGGAACACTGTAGAGAAAGCCTGTGGTGAGCGCGGGATACGCCTCGGTCCCGAGCTGGGTCTTGAAGCCGAGCTGTGAGAACGGCACTGCGGCCAGGTACAGGACGCCCGTTCCTCCCACCTCGTGCTCTCCGTAGATCTCGTGAACGTACTCGTCGGGAGCGGCGTAGATGCGGCTCCTGGCTTCCTCGAGCAGTTCGCTTCTGGTGCCGAACATGAGGGCGTCGCCCGGACACTGCTCCACGCAGGCCGGCTTCTCGCCTTCCTGCAGACGCGCCCAGCACATGTTGCACTTGCGGATCCTGGGGATCGCGCTGTTGTACTCGAATTTCGGCACGTCGAAGGGGCACGAGATCATGCAGAAGCGACAGCCCATGCACTTGTCTTCGCGCCAGATGACCGGCCCTTCGGGCGTCTTCAGCATCGCCTTGGTCAGACAAGCCGACGCGCAGGCAGGCTGGTTGCAGTGCATGCACTGCTTCTTGACGGAGATCTCGCCTTTTTCGGTGTCGTAGAAGTTGACTACCGCGAACTGCGTGTCGCTCGTCTTGCGCTCGTAGTCGCGCACCGACTCGTCGGAAACATCCGGAACCGGCAGGTCGTTGGCCTCTGCGCAGGCAACCTCGCAGGTGCGGCAGCCGATGCAGCGAGTGGTGTCGATGAGGACACCGTGGAACTCCTTCTCCGCCTCACCGGAGGGTTCGCCGGCGCCTGCGGCGGCCGGCGCGAGGGCGCACATGCCGGCCGCGCTCAGTGTCTTCAGAAAACCTCTTCTGTTCATGACTTTCTCCGGATTTCCCTTCCCCGTGGCTCCGGGCCGCTCCCCGATGAGCCCGGGCGCGGCAGCCGGACTCGAGAGCGACCCTCGAACCGTTGAGTCACACAGGGGTGCTTGCCCGTTCCCGCGGCGACGGGAAACGCAGCGCCTCGACGAGAAGCAGCGTTACGATTGATGTCAGAACCATGATGGCGACCATGATGAGTACCTCCAGCTCTCCTCAAGCAATCGCCGAACCACTTGCCGGCGATCTCGGCCCCGACTCCGCAATGCTGCGAAAGCCGTGGTATTTTCGCCGCTTGGGAGAGAGGTGCGGCAGCCATCCGTAGAGTTGCGCCACACTCCGAGCAGCGGCGCCGTTGCATCCTTCAACACCGCGATGACCGGCGGCATGCGGGCTCTCGGCTAACCATGCGTTTTCGCGTGCAAGTGCGCGGCCGTTGAGAAACGCGACACCGTTGTGGAGAACTTCAACACCGACACCGGCGCGTCGCAGCCGTTCCGCCTCGTGCGCCAGGCTCCGGCCGCTCGCGGAGACGGCCGCCGGCGAGGAGGGTCGCGGCGAACCATCAGCGGTCCTCGAGCGGATGCCGGGCGCGCGTTGGACTGACATTGGCGAAGTTCGGGCGGGCGGCGCCGCGCACCGATATGAGAGTTGCATACAGTGGCCCTTCAATGGAGGAAGCTCGAGACCAGGCGGCGATAACGCTCGGCTCCCAGGATACGGCGCAGGTCGGTGAGCCGTTCTCCACCGTCGGCGAGCGTCGCGCCGACCGCCCGCCCGCCTCGATTCGCGCTCGCTTCGGCGCGTTTGCGGAACTCGGCGAGTTGCCGATCGGCTCGCTCGCGCATCTGCGATGCAGAGAGCAGCATCTCATGCTCGTGAGAGGAGCTGCGGCCGTCCAGCTCCATGAGCCACCCTTCGCCGTACGGTGAATCCACCAGCAGCGCCGGCGCCGACTGCACCAGCACGTTACCGTTGACAACCGTGCCCGAAACCGGCGTGCACAGCGGAATCAGATCGGATTCCGCCGCCAGCCAGCACGCCGCCGTCCCCTGCTGCAGATGGCTTCCCGCCGCAGGCAGTACCACCGACTTGGCGTGCTCGAGCAACTCTGCGGCGAAAGCGTCGAGTCCGCAGCGCACCGCGCCGCCCTCGACGATCATCGCCCACAGGTGTCCGCGGTGGTAACGCCGGTCATCCGGGAACTGCCAGCGCAGAGCGCCGGTCGGATCTGCGCTCTCGGCGCTCGGCGACTGACGGCCGGTTCCGCACAATGCCGCGTCGAGGGGACAGTGGTCGCAGTCCAACTGGCGGTCACACAACCGGTAGGAGAGCAGGCCCGCGCTCATCCACACGCATGGCAGCGCCGACTGTGGCAGCCAGGCGATCCTGTCGACCTTTGTCCGAGGGCTGTCCATGGCACGCTCCGGACCCAGTCCTTCAGCTACGCTGTGGGTCGATGCCGCCGGCAGTCCCGGACTCCTCGAAGAAACGCGTGACGAACTGCTGCCACTGGTCGGCACTCACCAGGTCGGCAAGCCCGTGCAGCGGCAGCCCGCCATCGGCGAGCGTTGCGACAGCTTCGGGCCGTCGCGCCGCCGTGGCGCTGATGAAGTCACGCACCCGGCCTGCTTCGCTGCGCATCCACTCCCTGGCTTCCTCGGCGACGAACGCGCGTTTGAGAGCGGCCGGGAGATCGCGCGGGACCACGCGGCACAGCCAGCTGCCTTCGACCGAGCCTGGCTGTACGCAGCGCGGATCACGGTGAGCTTCGGTGCGGGCGCTCCTGACCGTCCCGGCAACCGGGGACTGCAGGCGCAACTCGCGCTGCCCGTGCCTGAGCACGGCAATGGTATCGCCTCTGCGAAGTTCAGTACCGACGGGCGCGGTTTCCAGCGCGTCCAGTTCGCCCATGGCGCGCAGCGGCAACTGACCTGCACCCAGTTGGACCGCCCCGGAGCGCTCCAGTCGCATCCAGGTATGCCCCGGAGCCAGGAACACGCCATCGGGGATACGCAACAGGTCCGACGGCCCTCCGTGTGCACCGGTAAACGCAGCGGCGAGATCGGCCCCCGCCGCAAGCGCACCCGAAGCGCCGACGGCAACCACACCCTCGCGCACACGCCAGTGCAGGAAGTAATCGACGGCAAGACAAGCGAAGATCGACAGCACTACCGCGATGACAACCATGGGAACCTCCTCGTATGCGCGTTCGAGCCCATACTTCTTCCGCAGATCGACGAGCAAGAGCGGGGCCATCCGCCGGCGGCGCCGAGCGTGCCGGCGGGCGAAACGTAAGTACCCACGATCGCACGCGATCGACGAAGCCGTCGGGGGTCGCCGCCGGCCGAGGCAACGCGTTGCGCGCTCGTGCGCCGTTGAGGAATGCAACAGCGGCGTTGCAGAACTCCACAACGAAGCGGCGAAGCCTCTCGCGCGCGATGCGGCGGCGCCGCTCATGCTGCGCATTAGAGCGGCCGGCATCGCTTCGGACGCGGCAGCGCGGCGCCTGCGTGTGAAGCGACTCGGGTTGTGGAAACCGCACGGCCGACCTACGTTCGCATCGTCGAGCTCGTAAGAGCTGGTGCGACGGCGGCGGATCGAAGGAGCAGAGCGGCTTCGTCTCGTCGTCGCCGGCGAACCGCAGCGTCGGCCCCATCGAAGAAAACGCGGGGAGCGACGATGCGCGAGTCCGCCGTTCGATCCGCGGGGGGCTTGCGGATGTCTGTCAGCCTCGTTCACGACATGATCACGGCGCCGCTGGCGCATGCGGCCGACGAATCTGCCGATGCCCTGCTTCGTGCCCTGCGAGCCATCGGAAGCGACGCCGACTTCGACGTCATACTCAACACGATCGCCGGACTCGTCGCGGAGGTGACCCGCGCGAGCTACTGCGCCATCTTCCTGCCCACTCCCGACGAGACCGCCTTGCGTTTGCGCGGCATGACCCGCGACACGCCCCGCAGCACGCGCTTCATCGAGCACCTGTTCCGCGAGCTCAAGGCCGCAACCGACCCCGCGATTGCCGAGCTCATGGCCGGCAAGGCCCCGATCATGCGCAGCGCCAGCAACGATCAAGCCGTCTTCGGCGAGGACTCGTGCCGCTCGATGCGTATCGGAGCGATCGCGTTGCTGCCGATCCTGGTGCGGCGGGAGGTCGCGGGCTGCGCCATCGCGCTGGTCGAAGAGGGGCGGGAACCCTTCGACGACCAGCGCTTGCAGACGGCTTGGACGATCGTCAGGGCGCTCGGCGCGACCGTAGCGCTCGAGCACCTGCGCAACGAGCTGCGCCACAACATCGCCGAGCGCGAAGCGTTCTGGGGCATGACTGCGGCGGCGCTCGAGGAGACCGACCTGCACAAAGCGCTCGAGCTGGTCTGCCGGGAAGCGCTGCACATCAGCAGAGCCGGAGGCACCGCCATCTTGCTGCTGGACGAGCACGGCTCGCTTCGCGTTGCCGCAAGCGTCGGCGACGGCGCGGGGTGGTCCGATCAGATCCTGTTTCAGGCGCTTTCGGGCGAGCCCTCTCCGATACCGGCGGAACCGGTTCTGCTCGACGACCTTGGCGAGAAGCTCGAGCTTCCACAGGCCGAGTTGATCCGATCGATGCTCGCGGTGCCGCTGCGCACTCACGGCAGGACGCTGGGCGTCTTGCAGATCGTCAATCCGCGCCACCACCTACACGAGAATCGCCTCAAAGCACTGGTCCTGATGGCCGGACGCATCGCTGTCGTCACCGACCACTTCCGCCTGAACGAGCGCAGCCGCCACATGGTGCTGTTCGAAGAGCGCCGCCGCATGGCGCACGAACTGCACGACTCGGTCACCCAGTCCATCTATGCCGTCAGCGTGCTGGCCGAGGCGGCAGCGACGCTGCTGGACCGCAACCGGCCGACCGAAGCCGCCAAGGCGTTGCGCGACGTGCGCGACGTCGCGCGTATGGCCAATCGCGAGATGCGCGCGCTCGTCTTCGAGCTGAACCCTCCCGACGTCACCCGGCTCGACCTCATCGACGGCCTGCAGGCAAGGCTGGCTTCGGTGGAGAGTCGTGCGGGCATCAAGACGGTGTTCGAGTACGCCGACACCGGCCACCTGCCCGCGCCGATCCAGGAAGGCCTGTACCGAATCGCTCAGGAGGCACTCAACAACAGCATGAAGCACGCGCGAGCCTCGACGGTCTGGCTCAGACTCAGCACCAGTGATCACACCGTGCGGCTCGAGATGGAGGACGACGGCGTCGGCTTCCGGCTCGATGAGACGCGTACGCAAGGAGGAGCCGGCCTGCGCGTGATGGAGGAACGTGCAGCGGCAATGAACGGCAAGATCGCCGTCGAGTCCACCATCGGAGGCGGCACGTGCATCACCATAGAGGTGCCGGTAGAACCCACAGCGGAAAGGGCCGCTGCGGCGCCGATTACGCCAACCGACCGCACCAACGGTAAGGAGGAGCGCGAACGGCCGTAGCGGCAACGACGGCGCAACGACCAGACCGTCCGCGGGAGGCGACAATGCAGCGAGACAACATCAGGGTTCTGGTCGTCGACGATCACGCCGTGGTGCGTCACGGCATTCGATCGCTGCTCGAGGCGCAAGAAGGCATGCAGGTGGTGGGAGAAGCAGCGACCGGCCGCGAGGCGGTCGAGAAGTCCAAGGAGCTCAATCCCGACGTCGTGCTGATGGACCTGGTCATGCCCGACATCGACGGCGTCGAGGCCATCGTCCGCATCCGCTCCGCGCAGCCTCAGATTCCGATCCTGGTGCTGACCGGCTTCGGCAGCGACGACAAGCTTTTCCCTGCGATCAAGGCCGGGGCGGTGGGCTACCTTCTCAAGGACACCAATCCGCGCGACCTCGTCTGGGCCGTTCAACAAGCGGCCGAGGGACTGACCACGCTGACCCCATCGGTAGCGCGCAGGCTGCTCGCCGAGTTCTCGCACGAGCCGAAGAGCGAACCGTTGCCGGAGTCGCTCACCGAGAGAGAAGTCGAAGTCCTGCGCCATCTGGCGCTCGGACTGCGCAACGGCGACATTGCCGAGCGGCTTTACATCAGCGACACCACCGTGCGCGGCCACGTGCGCAGCATTCTGGCCAAGCTCGGTCTGATCAACCGGACGCAGGCAGCGCTCTACGCGCTTCGCGAAGGTCTGGCTTCCCTCGACGATCTCCCGTCGTGAGGATCGCGCCGGCGCGCGCACGACCACACCACGAGACGCTCGCTTGGCAGTCCGAAAGTATCGGTCGCCCGCTACTTTCGGGTCCCGGGCCGCGGCGCGCTGAAAATATGAACAGCGCGGTCGATCGATAGCCCGTCCTCACCACCATTTCCACGCCCTTCGACCAATCGAAAAAGCTCTTCACACCGGTTTGAAAACGCGCCTTTGCGCGCTGGCGAAACCAGCCTTTGCGTCGATGCGGCCGCCGGGCCCAGTGCCGATACTGCACGCAGCCTACAAGAAGAGGTGGTCATCATGGTTGCTCTGCTCGTCGTGCTGACAATTCTCATCGTCCTCACCCTCGACTACATCGTTACCGAACGGGCTCGCGGCGGGCTTTCCCGCGCACTGGCTGTCGGCCCCGCCGTCGTTACGCCGCCGGCCGCGCCGCAGCCGGACCGCGCCATGCTGGACGGGCGGCTGGATGCGCTTCCCGAGGGAACCTCCGTGTCGCAGGGACACGTATGGGTTCGCCCGCAGTCGCACGGAGTCGTCAGGCTCGGAATCGACAGAGTCATCGTCGCCCTGCTGGGCCGCCTGGAGTTTCTCTATGGCCTGCCCGAGGGAGTCGAAGTGCGGCGGGGCGGGCCGCTCGTCATGCTGCGCAACGGTAACCGCGCACTGAAGATTCGCTGCCCGGCCGACGGCGTCATCTCGAGAGTCAATCGCGAGGTCAGCACCGATCCCGGCCGTGTGGCGGAGGATCCATTTCATGGCGGCTGGCTCTACGAAGTCACGCTCAAGGACGCCTCGCGCGAAGTTCCCGGCGTGGTGGCCGGAATGGATGCGGCCTGGTGGATGCACAGGGAGGCCAAGCGCCTGTACGAGATCGCCAGCGCCTACACGGGCCTCCGCTCTCCGCACCCGACAATGGCCGACGGCGGCATACCGATTCTGCCGCTGGGCAGGCAGATCGAGAGTTCCCTGCAAGACGATGAATGGGAGGATCTCGTGGCCTGCTACTTCAAAGAGTCGTCCACCAGGGAATGAAGCCATGTCGGCTCTCAACAGGAACGAAGCGAGCGATGCGAGGGCAAGCCGCGTGCGGAGGCTCCAATGAAACCGGCGATACTGACTGACGTCACCAAGTGCGTGGGTTGCGAGGCCTGCGTGTGGGCCTGCAAAGAAATCAACGAGCTGCCCACCATCGTTCCCCGAACCCGACTGTCCGCCGAGACGTGGACGGTTGTCGAGAAGCGGCACGGACTGAACGTCCGCAGGCAGTGCATGCACTGCCTCGAGCCGGCCTGTGCCTCGGTGTGCCCGGTCGGCGCTCTGCGCAAGACCGCCGAAGGCCCGGTCGTCTACGACGCGTCCAAGTGCATCGGCTGCCGCTACTGCATGATCGGCTGCCCGTTCAAAATACCGAAATACGACTGGAATACGCCGCTCCCGACCGTGAAGAAGTGCATCCTGTGCTTCGAGAAACGCCTGGCCAAGGGCCTGCAGCCGGCGTGCACCGCAGCCTGTCCGAGCGGCGCCACGATCTTCGGCGACCGCGACGCGCTGATCGCGGAGGCGCGCGAGCGCATCCGCGCGCATCCCGAACGCTACATCGACCACGTCTACGGGCTCGAGGAGGCCGGCGGCACGTCGGTTCTGTATCTGTCTTCGATGCCGTTCGCCGCGCTCGGCTTCAACACCGAAGCGCAGAGCTCGCCCTACCCGGCACTGACCTGGGCGGTGCTTTCCAAGCTGCCCAACGTGGTCAGCGTGGGCGGCGTGCTGCTGCTCGGTTTCTGGTGGTTGACCAAACGCAAGGAGGTTCTCGAGAAAGTGCGCAACGGAGAAACCACTCTCGAGGAAGCGCGCCGAGAGAACCCTCACCTGTTCGGAGAAACCACTCTCGAGGAAGCGCGCCGAGAGAACCCTCACCTGTTCGGAGAAACCAAATGAACACGCAGTTGAAGACGTGGATCAAGGGTTGGCTGTCACATCTGACGTTCTGGCGTACTGTCGCGATAACGATCTTCGTGCTGGGGCTGTACGCCACCGTGGTGCGCTTCGCCCAGGGGCTCGGAGCGGCCACCAACCTCAGTGACGAGTTTCCTTGGGGGTTGTGGATCGGCTTCGACGTCCTGGTCGGCGTGGGCCTGGCGGCCGGCGGATTCGTTCTGGCCGCCACCGTGCACGTGTTCCACCTGGAGAGGTACAAGCCGATCGCGCGGCCGACCATCCTCACGGCGTTCCTGGGCTACATGCTGGTCGTGGTCGCGCTGATGTTCGACCTCGGCCTGCCCTACCGCATCTGGCACCCGCTGGTGATGTGGAACCCGCACTCGGTCATGTTCGAAGTGGCCTGGTGCGTGATGCTCTACACCGCCGTGCTGGCCCTCGAGTTCAGCCCGCTGGTGTTCGAGCGCTTCGGATGGGTCAAACCGCTCCGGATCGTGCGCGCCGTGTTTGTGCCGCTGGTGATCGTCGGCGTGCTGCTGTCCACGCTTCATCAGTCCTCGCTCGGGACACTGTACGTCATCGCCTCCGACAAGCTGCACGGCCTGTGGTACACGCCGCTGCTGCCGGTGTTCTTCTTCATCAGCGCGATTGCCGGCGGATTGGCGATGACGATCTTCGAGTCGTTCATGAGCCGCCGCGCGTTCGGCCGCAGACTCGAGACCGAGCTGCTCGACGGGCTGGCGCGCGCCGCCGTCGTGGTCTTGGCGCTCTACACGCTGCTCAAGGTGGAAGACCTGATGGGGCGCGGTGTGCTCGGACTGGTCTTCACGGTCACTCCCGAGAGCACGATGTTCTGGGGAGAGATGGCGCTCGGGGCCATCCTGCCGATGATCTTGTTCGCCATTCCGCAGGTACGCCGCAACGAGACCGGAATGTTCCTGGCCGCGGTGCTGACGGTGGTCGGGTTCATCGTCAACCGCCTGAACGTCGCCATCACCGGCATGGCGGCCTCCTCGGGCGTTCTCTACATTCCTTCGTGGATGGAGTTCACGGTCACTATCGCGATCTTCACGGCCGGCTTCGTGCTGTTCGGACTGGCTGTCGAGCACCTGGCCATCTATCCGGTCGAGGAACTCCCCGAGCCCATCACCACGCGCGACCGCACGGTGCCGCTGTATCTCGGCGGAACCCTGCCCAAGGGGGTGCTGATCCCGCTGTGGGCGTTGTTCGCGGTCGGCGCACTGCTGGTTGCGTCGAGCATCCGCAACGCCGACGCCGAGGCGAGGATCCGCCAGCAGAGCGAGGTTGCGACCGCGCCGACTGCGCAGCCCGACGAGGCGGCGCCCGAGTTGAAGCTCCCGGCTCCGTTCGCCTTCGCGCCGGCCGAAGAGAGCCCAGGCGTCGTGACGTTCGACCACCGCAGTCACGTCGACGCCGGCGCGCCCGAGTGCGCGGCCTGCCACCGGAACCTGTTCAGCCTGCTCGAGCCCGGCAAACCGCTCGAAGGTGACCTGTCTTACGAGCGGGTTCACGAGGGCGACCTCTGTTACTCGTGCCACAACGGCGACGAGGCATCCGCCGTCGACGACGCGTGCGAGTCGTGTCACAAGTGACTGCTACGCGGCGCGAGCGCGCAGCAGCATCGGCGCGGAGCCCGGCTGACCGGGCTCCGCGCTATTTGTTGGCTTCCTTCATCACGTAGCGGAACAGGCAGTGGTCGCGGCCGGTGACGTGGCGGTCTTCCAGGATCAACTTGATGTCGGGGTTGTAACCTTCGAGGATCGCGTGGTCGGCATACTTGCAGTACAGGCTCGAGAACTCTTCGAGCCCCCACGCCTCGGCAGCGCTGTTGAACGCGCACCGTGTCACCGGCGCGACCAGGTCGCCGTTGTCGATGCGGGGACTCGCTGCGAAGTTTCCGGCGTCGATGTCGGTGTAGATCAGCCAGTTCTTGAAACTCAGCGGCTTGCCGAGCGACGCGACCTTGCGCGCGATTCGCCTGCCCCTTTCTCTTCCGAAGCGCTGCACCGCTTCCTTGATGAGTTCTTCACCCTTGTCGCGGCCGAGCCTTTCGATGAGGATCTTGCCGAGCGTCGCGAACAGCACGGCCGCAAGCCCGAACCCCGGCACCCGCGACTCGCGCCCGAGCACACGCCGCTTGAGCAAAACGTCCTTCAGGTACCAGCGGCTCAGTCCGCTGCGCTTTTCCCGTTGCAGGTCATCCATGAACCACCCCCGCCGGATCCTTCGGCGTGCCCCGGGAGGGGTCAAGTCGCGCCTTTCGATTTGGGGTCAAATCGCGCCTTTCGACACCTCGGTTCGAGGGGTCGCAACCGAGGTGAAGGTTACTGCGGTCGCGGCCGCCACCGGCCCCGGCTTCCCAGGCTCCGCGCCGGGCTCCGGCCCCGGCCTGACCGCCGCCGTGCTCGCTTCCCGACCGGTCCCCGCCGGCCGGCTTGGTCACCGTTGTGCCTTCATATAGGTAGCGGTCGTGGGCAGCCCGGACAGCGGGGCGCCGGTCATCCGGGCGCAGGTCGGCGGTCACTATCGCGAGGACGGCCACTACCCGATCGTGGTGGTGAACGTAACCAACCACTGCAACCTGACCTGCCAGCACTGTTTCATCTTCCGCGACGGCAATCCCAACCTGGCTCCCGAGTCGATTCGCCAGGAAATGGACCCCGAGTCGATGCTCCAGACGCTGCGCGGACTGCGCGAGCGCCACGGGCTCTCGGTCGCGCTGTGGATGGGAGGCGAGCCGCTGCTCAAACCGCGCCTGCTGGCCGACGGCATCGGCTTGTTCGCGCACAACACCATCACCACCAACGGCACGGTGCCGCTCACGGATTTTGGCCCCGACGTTCTGTATGTGGTCAGCCTGGACGGCCCCGAGGACCTGAACGACGCGATTCGCGGCGAAGGCAGTTACCGGCGAGTGATCCGCAACCTGTCGCGCCTGCCGCAGGGATTCTCGACGCCGGTGCAGGTTCAGTGCGTGGTGACGCGGCGCAATCAGCATCGCCTCGGCGAGTTGGTCGATGCAGTGCGCGAAACGCAGGCCAACTGGATGACTTTTTCGTTCTATGTGCCGCGCGCGAGCGACACCGGTCCCGACGCGTGGGCGACGGTCGAAGAGCGCGCGTCGGCGGTCCGCGAGGTGCAGCGGCTCAAAGAGAAGTACGCGGGGTTCGTCCGCAACTCGAGCCTCAGCCTCGAACTGATGTTGCCGCCGTACGCGCGGCGTGTGACCGACGCGTGTCCGGCCCACGACGCCATCTTGCCGCTGTACCTGGAGGGCGATCACTTCACGACACCGTTCTGCTGCTACGGCAACGACGTCGACTGCGATCGCTGCGGCGCCTGGGTCGTGTTCCAGCTCGCCGCGCGCCTGGGCGGCGAGCGCTACGGCGCCATCGAAACGCCGGCCGCGACGTAACGCACGAGCGACCTCGTCGACGAGACATCGCGCGCGTCGCGCGGCCAAGGAGTCGAACGATGAGCACCGACGCACGACGCACGGCAACGACCGCACGCAAGATCTCGCGGCGCACGTTCCTCGGCGGCATGGCGGTTGGCGCGGCGGGCGCCTGGGGCGTTTCCTCCGGACTGACGCGTTTCGGCTACGACCCCGCGCGGCCGCCGCAGTTGTACGAATACTTCCTCGACAACTTCTGGTTCGAGGCGGCCGACCTCGAGCACCAGGCGATCAACCCACCGCTGCGAGGCAGCCACAAGGCCGACATCGTCATCCTCGGCGGCGGCTTCACCGGGCTTTCCTCCGCCTACCATCTGAGCCGCGCCTTCCCGAACAAGAAGATCGTGCTGCTCGAAGGCGCGTGCTGCGGCTACGGCGCCAGCGGCCGCAACGGCGGCTTCTGCGACGCGGGATTCTCCGGCCTGATGCATCACGTCGACGCGGTCGGACCCGAACCCGGTCGCAAGGCGTTCGACGCCAGTCTGTTCGGAATCAGCCAGATCAAGCGGCTGGTCACCGAGCACGGCCTCCAGTGTGACTTCGAAGAGAACGGCATGTTCGAAGCCGCGATGGACGAGGAGCAGGCCCGCCAACTCGAGCACCATCAGGCGAGGTACCGGTCGATGGGGCTCAACGCAACGCTGGTGCAAGGCCGCGAGCTGGAGGCCGAAGTGCGCTCGCCTCGCTACATCGCCGGGCTGAAATTCCCCTACGGTGCCATCGTCAACCCGGCCAAGCTGGCCCGGGGCATGAAGCCGATCGTCGAGAGCGCCGGCGTCGAGGTGCGCGAACGCACCGTCGTGCTGCGGGTGCGCACGGGCAAGATCCATCGGATCGAGACCGAGATGGGCGAGATCAGCGCGCCGGCGCTGGTGCTCGGGCTCAATGGCTACGCGCCCAAGCTCGGGTTCTTTCGCGACCGCGTGCTACCGCTGTGCAGCTACGTGATCGCCACCGAACCGCTCAGCCGCGCGCAGTGGGACGCGATCGGTTGGCGCAACCGCCAGGGCATCGCCGACATGCGCGTGCTGTTCGACTACCAGCGGCCGACCGCCGACGGCCGCATCGTCATCGGCGGATCCGACGCCCCGTACTTCGCCGAGGACGATCTGAGCTCCGGCAACTACAAGCCGGCGATCGAGGCGGTCACCAGGAGTCTGTTCGCGACCTTCCCGCAACTCGAAGGCCTGCGAATCGAGCACGCGTGGGGCGGAACGATGGGATTCACGACCGACTTCACGCCCTCGGTCGGCGTCACCGGAGACCACGAGAACATCTTCTACGGCGTCGCCTACAACGGCGAGGGCGTCGCGTTCGCGCAGACCGCCGGGCGCATCATCGCCGAGCTGATGGCGGGTCAGGAAAGCGACCTCACCAGGCTCTGCGTCGTCAATCATCCGATGCCCTATCTCGGACCCCGCAGCCTGCGCATCGTTTTCGAACGGCTGAACAAGTGGTACCTGCTGCGCGCCGGAACCAAGACGGTGCGGTAGAGCGCGCGCTCAGTCTTTGTGATCGGCCGGCTGCATCGTCTCGGCGCCGGCCAGGCGTCCGATCAGTTGCGCGGGGTCGTGGATCAGCAGCGGCAGGTGCTGGGCGCAAATGCGGAAGCTCGACCCACGATACTCGAGGGTGAGAAGCGGTGTGAGGTCGGAACCTCGTTCGCAGGCGACACAGTGGGTGGGATTCATCGGATCATCTCCTGGTGATGCAAGGGCGACGTGCGCTGATGGCGCCGCTGGTGTCGCCGCGCGACGCACGACGTGCAACGCACGACGCGCAACGCGCGACGCGCGACGCACGACCCGCAACGCTCGACGCGCAGCGCGCGCTGGCCGCGTGCTTCCTAATAGATCTTCGGCTTCTGCGAGGCATCGCCCTGACTGTAGTCGGCGAAAGGCCCGTCGCGTTTCTCGATCGCCGCGCCGACGCCTTGCTCCTTTGCGGTGCGCACGAATTCGCGTGCTTCGGGCGTGCGGCGCATGATCCCGTCGAGGATCGGCCCGAGCTGCGCGGTGTGCTCGAGCCCCATCCGCTCGAACACCTGGTTGGTGACGAACTTCATCGCGGCGAGCTGCGTGACCGGAATCTGCGCGAGCTTCTCGGCATAGTCCCAGACCTCGGCGTCGAGCCGTTCGGCCGGATACGAGAAATTGACCAAGCCCACTTCGGCCGCCTCTTTGCCGCTGATCGACCGTCCGGTCAGCGCGTAGTGTTTGGCGCGGGCCAGCCCGAGTCGGTAGATCCAGATGCCGGTGAGGTGGCAGCCCCACACGCGCGAGTACGGCGTGCCGAAGCGCGCATCGTCGGCCGCAATCACGATGTCGCCGAGCAGCGCGTATTCGGAACCTCCACCGACGCACCAGCCCTGGACCTTGACCACCACCGGCTTGGGGCTGCGCCAGATGCTCATGAAGCGCTGAGTCGGCCCCGCGTGCGGATTCAGGCTCATCATCATGTCCATGCCCGGATCGTACTTGGCCGGGTCCGCGCTGATCCCGTACGACTCGAAGTGCTGCAAGCCGCCCGAGAAATCGAAGCCGCCGCAGAACGATTTGCCGGCGCCCTGGAGGATGATCACGCTCACTTCACCGTCGTTGTTGGCACAGCCGATCGCCTGGTCGATCTCATCCGGCATCGGCGGCCGAATGGTGTTGTACTTGTCGGGACGGTTGAGCGTGATGACCGCGATGCGGCCCTTCTTCTCGTACAGTATCGTTTCGTAGGCCATGGTTCCTCCTGCTGCATTCGCCGCGCAGCGCCGCTTCGCGCTCTATCACTCGCGGGATGTTCACTCCAAGTCCGCCGGATTCGCGGACCGCGCCTGTGCGCGGCGCCGGATCCGCCCGCACACTTCGCCGCTACGACAACGTGAACGGGTGGCGAACAAGCGCCACTCCCACAGCGGCAACGCCGCTCACCACGATCATCGCCGCCGAGGCCGCTCGGTCACGCGGCGTATCGCTCTGCGCTGCGGCGAACGCGAAGACCGGGTAGAGCGCGGGAACCACGCGCCCCACGGCCGTGATCACACTCCATATCTCCGGGTGCAGGCAGAACAGCGACAGCGTCAGGCTCGCGAGCAGCACCGTAGTCACGCTCGGGCTGCGCCATTCGCGAAAGCAGCGTTCGATGGCGATCAGCGCGATCGGCAGCGCGATCAACAGCAGGAACGCGAGCGCAGAGAGACCGTAGAGCGTCGGCTCGCGTAGCGTATCCAATACCAAGGCGGCGGGCCCCGACAGCGGCAGCGCCAGCGTCCGAGCGCTCCGCTCGAGCGCGAGACTGCCAAATCGAAGGAGCAGAAAGCCCTGCCACAGCGCGGCGGGGATCAGCGATGCCAGCGCCAGCGCGGCGTCGCGCCATTGGCATCTGCAGACAAACAGCGCCGCCAGCGGCAGCGTCACCAGCAATGTCGTCTCGCGAGCGAGCAGTGCCAGCGCCAGCAGCAACGCGCCCGCCGGCGTCAGCGTGCCCTTGCCGCGAAGCACGGTCGCAAGAAACGCCGTCGTACACAGCAGCGCGAGCGGCTCGCTGAGCGAGTAGAGCACCCCGATCAGCGCCGCGGGGTTCGCCACCAGCGCGAACGCGTGCACGCTGACGGCCCCGGTGGCGCGGATGAAGAGCGCCATCGTCGCCACAATCGCGACGACGTTGATGAGAAGGATAGCTGCGGGGAGACGCTCCTCGCTCCCCGCGGCCGCGACGAAGGCGGCCGCGGGAAGCAGAATACGTTGGTAGCGGTACGTTTCGTCGAAGAGCGGCACCTCGCCGGTCGCGTGTGCCCCGACCAATGCCGGCAGACTGCGCGCTACCTGGTAGTAGTGCATGCCGTCGTACCCGCCGTCTTCGTACAGGACCGTTCCTGGCGGCATCGCAAACTGCTCGCCGAACGGCCGGTACACGTGCAGCAAAGCGCTGACGTTGCCGCCGTACCCTCGCACGCCGAGGCCGGCGAGGGTTGCCAGAGCGAGTGCGGCGCCGAGCAGCGAGACAGCGAAGGCTTTTCGAGAGCTCATCGACGGGTCGTGGCGCGAAGCCGGCGGCGCGCGCGCCTGGGTGCTATCGGGCACGCCGTCCGGCATCCGCAGTTCCGCGTCTTCGGCACGCGCCGCTGTACAACGGGGTTCGGCCGCAGTCCATCGTTTCGGTTATCGTCGCGCGGCGGTACGGCGGTACGGCAGTGCGGCGGTGCGGCGGTGCGGCGGTGCGGCGGTGCGGCGGTACGGCGGTGCGGCGAGGCGCAACTGTCACGTCTGACACGCGCGGAAAATCACCGGACGGCGCGCAACGACGCCCGGCAGGTCAAGCGCGTCGTCCCGACTCGGAGACCCTACTTTCTTCCTTGAAAGGCATTGACTGGCGGGCAGTGTGGGCCGATGTGCGCCTCAGAGGCTGAAAGAGAGTCCCAGGACCACCTCCGGCAAGGAACGAGGAGCGGGGCCCGGCAGAACGACGAGGAATGCCCGCGAGGAATTTCGAGAAACTCTGACGACGCGACGCAATACCGATCCGCCGCCGGGCGACCGGAACGGGATCCTTTCACACCTTCACTTTCTCCTGCCGGAGGTGACTATGAGGGACGAAGACGCGCCCACTGTAAATCAGCCCGGTCAGATCGGGGGATCGGTGGCGCCGACAACAGCAGGTCGTTCGCGACGACTGCAACTCGAGAGCACGACCGTTGGCGCGCCGCAGGAGTCCGCGCAGTGTTCGCCGCACACCCGACGGCCGGCGCCCGCTGCCGACTCGATACCGCAGCCGCGTTCCGGGCGGTCCGACTCGAGTACCGCACCGCCGCCACGCAAGCTCCTGGATCAGGTCAGTGACGCACTCCGCGCGCGACACTACAGCTACCGGACGGAGGAGGCGTACGTAGGCTGGATCAGGCGGTTCATCCTGTTCCATCACAAGCGACATCCCGCACAGATGGGCAAGCCGGAGATTGAGCGGTTCCTCACCGCACTGGCGGTCGATCGACGCGTGAGCGCGTCCACGCAGAATCAGGCTCTTGCCGCGCTCTTGTTCCTCTACAAGCAAGTCATGGGGCGTGATCCCGGCTGGCTCGATGATGTGGCACGCGCCAAGCGGCCGCAGCGGCTCCCGACCGTACTCACCCGGCCGGAAGTCGAGGCTATACTGGGCGCACTCGACGGCGTCAGTTGGATCATGGCGGCGCTGCTCTATGGTGCGGGGCTGAGGCTGACGGAGTGCCTGCGGCTGCGCGTGAAGGATATCGACTTCACGCGAAACGAGATTCTCGTTCGCGAAGGCAAGGGGAACAAGGATCGGGTAACGATGCTACCGTTGACGGTA
>JACRCR010000010.1 GCA_016218925.1 Deltaproteobacteria bacterium
GCACGGTCAATTCCACCACCCTGCGATACTGCCTCGCATCGGCGAACCCGATAGAGGACGCTACCGCGCTGCCTCTGCTGCAGTGCAAGGACGGCACCGTCGCCTCGGTCGCCGTCGTGCGCGCGTTCGGCGCGGACTTCGAGCCGCTGGCAAGCCTGCCGACGATCGAGATGGAGTAGGACTGACCGAGAACCGTGAGCGTCGATCGTTTCCGCACTCATCACACCACCATCATCAAAGCGCCGCATATCTCGCTTCCACAACGCGTTTCGTGCTAGCTTTGCACCGTGGCGCACAACACGCAGCAGGACCTCGGGTATGACGTCGAGAGTTACTTCGACCTGCTGCGCGGCGGCGTCTTGCAGCACGACGATCGGGTCGAACTTCTCGACGGTGTGATCGTAGCATCGCCGCCCCAGCTTCCATTGCATGCGGCGGTGATCATGCGCGTGGATAGTGCACTGCGCGCCGCCGTTGGCGATCGCGTGTCGGTACGCGTGCAGCTTCCGTTGCTGGCAGGCCCCAGGTCGGTTCCCGAACCCGACGTCGCGCTGGTTGCCGGCCGGCCCGCCGACTACGATGTGAACCATCCGACGCGGGCGGTGCTGGTCGTCGAGATCGCCGATAGCTCGCTACCCCAGGACCGGCTTTCCAAAGCCCGCATCTACGCCGGCTGCGACACTCCCGAATACTGGATCGTCAATCTTCGCGATCGCCGCCTGGAGATTCGCACCGAGCCCGACCGACGCGCCCGCGTCTACGCGTCGCTGCACGTGGCGACGATGGGCGACGTCGTCGAACTGGTCGCGCTGCGCGGGGCTCGCGTGGCGGTCGCGGATTTGCTGCCCCGCTACTGATCGGTGAGCGCGCCGAGATAGCTTCTGACCGTGGTGGCCAGGACGCTGGGCGACGCAGCCAAACCCGCCACATCACGAGGCGAGACGACCGCCGGTCGTGTCGAGCGTCAACTCGCGAGTTACATCGGATCCGATCGGTCCCCCGCCTCTGAAGCCGAGCGAGACAATCAGGGGAAGAGGTCGCCCTCGTTACCGGCGTCTGTCGCCCATGTCGACCAATCGCCGAAAGCGCTTCCTTGCGAGGGACGCCCGAACCAGGTCACCAACGTCAGGTCGGGAGCGTTGACGAGACTCGTCATCCCCGCGGGGCGTCCGTAGACAAGGTCCAGGCGTCCGTCGCCGTCGCCATCGCCGAGACGCGGCAGATCGCCGGCGTCGCCCGCATCCTCCGCCCACGTCGACCAGTCGCCAAAGGCGCTCCCGTTCGAGCCGCGCACGAACCAGCGCATCTGCGTATCGGAATCTACCCGCCCGTAGACCAGATCGGCATCGGCGTCGCCCACCGGGCCGAGGTAGAAGAGATCGCCGCGGTCGCCGGCGTCTTCGCGCCACGTCTCGCGCGCGCCGAATGCGGCACCGCTCGACATACGCGCGTACCATCGCACCTGCGTCGGCGCGACGATCTCGCCGTAGACGAGATCCGCATCGCCGTCGCCATCGACATCGCCGAGGAAGAAGAGATCGCCCTCGTCGCCGGCGTCACTGCGCCACGTCGAATAGTCACCGAACCCGGCGCCGGTAGAGAGCCGCACGTACCAGCGCACCGTGGTCGAAGTCAGCGGCCGTCCATAAGCAAGGTCGTCGCGGCCGTCGCCGTTGACGTCGCCCAAGCGGAAGATGTCGCCGACATTTCCGGCATCGTCGCGCCACACGGTCGCGTCGGAGAAGATGCCGGCGTTGTTCGAGGTGCGGACGTACCAGCGCATCTGCGTGGCGGAGACGGCGCGCCCGTACACCAAGTCTGCGCGTCCGTCTCCGCTCACGTCGCCGGCCAAGAAGATGTCGCCGGCGTTTCCCGCATCGGTACTGGCCGTTGCCCAGTTGCCGAACGCGCTGCCATCGGAGAGACGACGGTACCAGGTGGTGGTCGCGGGCGAGGAAACGCGACCGTACAGGAGGTCGGCGCGCGAGCCGCCGTTCAAGGTCTGAAGAGGCAGGAAGTGGTTTCGCACCTGGAAGTTGCCGAGCAACAGCCGGCGGCTGGCGTGAATGCTGAAGAAGCGGTCCACGGTCGCGCGCTGCGCGGGCGTCAGGCCCCACGACTTGCCGCTCGCCATGATGTGCGAGTTGGGATTCTGATCGTTGGTGTTGGCGTTGATGCCCGCGCAGCCGAGCGTGATCGAATCGTCGGCAGCGTTGCAGTGGGTGAGGTCGAGGACGTGTCCCAACTCGTGGCTCGCAGTGTGGGACAACGCGTTGGCGATGCGGGCAGTGGTGGCGTTGGCGCCGGAGAGACTGCCGAGACCGGCGAACGATCCCGCATAGATCTCGGCCTGGCTCGGATTGCTGCTGTCCCAGGAACTGATCCCGGTGCAGACGCCGCCGACGGGGCAGCAACTGCCCCCCGCGCATCCGTAGAGGCCGCCCGGTTGCGCACTGTCGAGCATGGCCACTCGCGTATAGCGGCCGTTGGCCGGCTGGAACCTGGTCAGCGTCACATCGAAGGGCGCGTAATCTTCGATCATGTTGGCGAATACCAGCGCCTGCACCGCGGCGATGTCGTTGGCGGTGGGCGGGGTGTTGCCGTTGACGGTCGCGAAGGCCGCCAGTTGCAGGCCGCTCATGTCGACCCACACCGCGTGATGCGCGCGAACCTCACGCGGCGCGAACGTCACCAGGACCGCTGCGATGGCGAAGCAGAGTAGAAGGGGTCGGATGCGAAACGATGTCATGGCTGATCCTCCAGTGCAGAGTCCGGCCTCAGGACAGACGCGACAACGTCTCGGCGGCCTGCGTGCGCACGAGCGGGTTCGGATGCCGCTTGGCGATGGACTCGAGCGCTGCAATGGCGCGCTTGTCGCCGATCATGCCGAGCGCACTGACGACGCTTGAATGAAGCGCCAGATTGTCTCCCTCCTTCGCGATTCGAGCCAGGAACGGCACCGCGAGCGGGTCGCCGATCTTACCGAGCGACAACACGGCCGTAACCGCCAGACCTCCGTCGCCGGTGCGGCGGCTCGCATCGGGACGCGCACCTTTTGCGGGATCGCCGGCAAGTTCGGGATCCTCTGGAGAGGTCGCGCCGCCAGCCGCAGAACCGTCGTAGCTGTCGGTCGACTCTCCCGGCGACTCGCCGGTATCCGGCACCGGGTTGGATTCGTCTTCGGGCTCGTTTGAGGAGCCGGCCCCCACCAGCACGTCGCTCTTGGCATGTCTCGCCTTGACCTTCGGGTCGCGCTGCGTGGCGGGGAGGAGGCCGAGCAGCGCAGTGACGCTCTCGCGCGCACCGAGGTCGCCGAGCGCGTCGGCGGCGGCGATCGCGAAGTCGCGCACGTCGGACGCTCCGACCATCATTTCGAGACAACTCCGCGCGCCGGCAACTCGCAACTCGCCGGCGCGTGCAACCGCCCAGAGCTGCGCGTCCTTGCGGAAGCTCGCGTCGGTCGTGCAGGCGATGCCGGCAATGCCGGTCGCCTCGTCGGTCGTTACCCGCAGCGTGAGTTCTTCGAGCAGCATGCCGAGCAGCACCAGCGGCGCGCCGAGTTCCGCCGTCGAAGACCGAAGACGATCCGAGACGTCGGCGAGGCGAAGTGCCGCGCCTTTCGTGACCACGGTCTGGATCACCGTTCGCGCCTCGGCCTTGCTCGATTCCGGAAGTGGAATCACCCGGCCCTCCGAGTAGCCACCCGCCTGCGGCGTCGGCGGTACGAAGGCCAGCACGATGGTGCCAACCGGCAGTCGCGGCACGTCATCGGAGAAAGCGTCCGAGCCCGGCACCGACCAGTTCGTGCGCTGAGTGCCCACCAGCACCTCGTCGATCGCGAGTTGCAGCGTGAAACCGCCGGTAGGTACCCCTTCCGTGATCGCCGCCACCGCGGCGAACGCGACCGTGTCCGACTGGGCTATCCACGAACCGAGAGCCGGCACCGCGTAGTCAGCGCGGGCCGGGCGTGACGCTGACAAGCCGCCGGCTATGAGCAGCGCGGCGATGACGGTCGCGCACTTTCGACGAGTTGGGGCCGGTCTGTTCATGTCGGACTCTCCCATGCGCCCAGGAGTGCGCCCGTTGCGGCCGCGAAGCTCCCCAGGCGCAGAACCTGGCCGCCTTACCACGGCCCATCGACGGCGGTCAATAGAGTTCGACGCGAGCTCTCGGCGTTCCCCCGCACTACGACCCGCCCGCGCGCATCCGTCGCAGCATCAACCGGTCATACAGCGCCGGCGCGAAGCGGATGATCAACCACGACAGCTTACCCACCGTGGACAGCACCAACAGGCGGCGCCGAGCCACGACGCCGCCGTAGATCGCGTCGGCCACATCCGCCGGGGACGCGGCTTTGCCCACGGTCGGACGCGCGCCGCTGCCGAGCGCGTGCTGCTCGATTCCGGTGGCGGTGAATCCGGGACACACCATCGTCACGTCCACCCCGCTGCCGTCGAGCTCGCAGCGCAGCGTCTCGAAGAGTCCGTGCAGTGCGTGTTTGCTGGCCGAGTAGCCGCTGCGCCCGTAAAGCGGCGCAAGGCCCGCCACGCTCGACAGCACCACGATGGCGCCGCGTCGCGCCTTCAGACTCGCCAGTGCGGCCTGCGTGCAATGAATCGCGCCGAAGATGTTGATGTCGAAAACCCGCCGATACAGTGATGGCGGCGTGTCGGCGAAGTTGCCGAGTTGCGTGACGCCGGCGTTGTTGACCAGCACGTCGACGCCGCCCCAGCGCTGGATGACAGCCGTGATCGCGCGATGGCAGGCTTCCTCACTGGTTACGTCGCAGGCGAGCGCAATGACGTCGGCGCCGCCGCTGCGAAGATCGGCCGCAACGTCCTCGGCTCCGTTGGCGTTGATGTCGAGCACGGCTACTTTCGAGCCGGCGCGTGCGAAGCGATGCGCCAGTGCGCGGCCTATGCCGCCTGCGGCGCCGGTAACGACAACCACGCGACCTGCAACCGAACGCTGCGAATCCGCCATCAGCGGGCCTCCTCTTGCTTGGCACACCCGGCCAGATACCCGGCCATGCATCCGGCCACACCGGTAAACAGATCGACGCGCGGTTCGAAACCCAGCTCGCGGCGAGCACGCTCGGTGGCGTAGCGATACTGGCGTCCTACTACCCTGACGGCGTAGCGCGTCAGCCGCGGCTCGCTGCCGCGAAGACTAGCCACCGCCTCCATGCATCCGGCCAGCCCGTAGGCAACCGTGTACGGCAGGCGACCCGACGGGGGCGCCACGCCGGCAAGACGCGCAACCTCGCGCAAGAATTCCTTCCACGTCGGGTTGCCGGGACTTGCCAGGTTGTAGGTCCGCCCGATCGACTCCGGTCGCGCCAGCAGCAACGCGACGAAGTCAGCGGCATCGTTTACGTGCACCAGGTCGACCGTGTTGTCGCCGGTGCCGACGATACGCACGCCGCCGGCGCGCAGGTTCTCGACCAGTTTGGGCAGGAATTTGTCGTCACCGGGCCCGTAGATCACGGTCGGCCGCACCATCGTCAGATCCAGCTCCCCGCGCGGCGACAGCGCGCTCAGCGCGAGTTCGGCATCGATCTTGGTGTCGCCGTACGGATCTCCGATCTTTCGCAGCGGTGCGTCTTCGTCGAGGACGACATCGGGCACGCGCCCGTACACCGACACCGAACTCATATGAACGAAGCGGCGCACCCCTTCGGCCACCGCAGCGGCGGCGACGTTGACGGTGCCGTCGCGGTTGAGCGCGTTGCAGCGCGCGAACGTCTGCCCGTAGCCGACCGCCCCGGCCAGATGCACTACGGCGTCGTGTCCGGACAGCTTGCCGCGCAGCGAGCCGGGATCCGTGATGTCGCCGCGCACCACCGCGACGCCAGTCTCCGCGACAACCTCATGCGGCAACGCAAGCAGCGTCAGATCGTGACCCGCGTCGATCAGGCGCGGGGCGATGGTACGGCCGAGGAAGCCGGTCGCGCCGGTAACGAAGATCTTCATCGATGATCCACCGTATGCTGCGCCGGCGCCGCGCTACCGATACGGCTGGATGCCGCTGGCCTCGAAGCGAGATTCCAGCTCACGATAGAAATCCGGCTCCGGAGCGCGGATGCCGAGCGGCCGGCGCGTGGTGTCCAGAGCTCGCAGCTTGGCTTCCCACAGGTGGTTGTACGGCAGCAGCGAGAGCCGATCGACGCCGAGCCCGGTCAGGAATGCGGCAGTCGCGCGAATGTTGCCGTCGTCGGTGTTGTGGCCGGGCACCACCGGCATCCGCACTTCGACCGGGATCCCACGCGCGAGCAGGCGGCGCAGGACTTCGTGGATCTGTACGTTATCCTTGCCGGTCAGCCGCTGGTGCAGTGCGGTGTCCATCACCTTGAGGTCGTAGAGAACCAGGTCGAGCGACGGGAGCAGCGGCTCCAGCAGTTCCCACGGGGCTCCACCACAGGTTTCGATGGCGAGGTGCAGACCCTCGGCGCGCGCCAGCGGCAGGAAATCCCCGAGGAAGGCCGAGTGCAGTACCGGTTCGCCGCCCGAGAAGGTGACGCCACCGCCACTGGTCGCGAAGAATTCGCGATCCTTGACGACCTCGTCGAGCAGTTCGCGCTGGCCGACCTCACGCCCAACCATGACCAGCGCATCGGCCGGACATGTCTGAGCACACAGACCGCAGTGGGTGCAGCGCGACCACGCGATGCGCGCTTCGATGCGATCGAAGAGCGCGGTCTCGGGGCAGACCTCCACGCATTCGCGGCAGCCGCTGATACAGCGGTCGCGCCAGTATGTGAGTTCCGGAGTAGGGCGCACCGCCTCGGGGTTGTGGCACCACGCGCAATCGAGCGCGCAACCCTTGAAGAACACCACGGTGCGAATCCCCGGACCGTCGTGCACCGAAAAGCGCTGCACGTCGAAGATGACGGCCCGGTCGCGCCGGCTCACTGCGAATCCCTCGGCGGCATCTGGCAGACCGGCCCTGACGCGCACGATGACGGCGGCCCGGCGTGCGCCGTACGCGCGATGATATCGTCCTTCATCTCGTCGGTGAGATCGTTGAAGTAGGCACTGTAGCCGGAGATCCGCACCACCAGGCCGCGGTGACGCTCGGGATGAAGCTTGGCGTCGAGCAGAGTGGCCGCGTCGAGCACGTTGTACTGTACCTGCTGCCCGCCACAGCGAAAGTAGCCGCGCGTCAGATCGTCCATCATCCGCGTGCCCGCCTCGCCGGCTACGAACCACGGATCGAGTTTCTCGTTCAGCGCCAGTCCGTTGGCGACTCCGTTGCCGCAGACCCTGGCCGCCGCCGCCAGCGACGCGGTGGGACCGCGGCGATCCGAGCCGTTGGTCGGCGAGATCCCGTCCGACAACGGCTGCCCGCGCCGCCGCCCGCTCGGCAGCGCACCGAGCCGGCGGCCGAAGCCGACGTGCGTCGTCATCGTCCAGAATCCGGCGGCGTAGTTCCCACCACGGCCACTGCGATGGCCGGCCACCAGTTCACACCAGGCACTGGCAACGCGTTCGGCCCAGCGCTCGGCCGCACCAACATCCTCTCCGTACTTGGCCACCTTCAGTTGCAGCCGCGAACGCAGCGCTTCGTGGCCGTCGAAGTCCGCGTCCACAGCCGCGACGAGTTCGCTAAAGCTGGCACGCTTCTCCTCGAACACCACGCGCTCGATCGCTGCCAGCGAATCGGCCACGTCGGCCAGACCCACACCCTGCATTCCAGTCGAATCGTAGTGCGCGCCGCCGGCCGTCACGTCGCGGCCGCTCTCCACGCAGCCGCCGACGATCAGCGACAGCATCGGAGTCGGACGGTAGAGCCGATGCGCCGCCTCGATCGACTCGTTGCCGTCGACCGCGTGGCGGATCCGCGCGGCCATCGCCTCGCGTAACGCGGCCCACAAGGCGTCCATGTCGGCAAAGCGCGCCGAGGCAACGCCGCCGTGCAACCGACCGCTGCTCTGATCACCCGCCGCCGCGGCGTCGCGGCCGTGCAGAACGTCGTCCAGAATCGCCGGCAAGCTCACGAAAGCCGCACCGGCTGCCGGGAAACTCTTGTACGGAACGCCCCACTCCACGCATCCAACGATGGCGTAGTCGCTCGCGTCCTGGGACGTCGCACCGCCGCGCTCCAGAGCCGGCACGATCGTGGCGTCGTTGAACAGGCCCGGCATTCCGCCGCCCTTCTTCAGCGTTTCCATCGCGAGATGGCGCAGTTCCAACGGAGAGCCGTCGTGCAGGCGCAGATGGAGGTTGGGCTGGCGCAGACGCATGAAATCGTAAGCCTGAAGGATCGTCCCGGTCAGTTCGTTGCTGGCGTCGCGGCCCGAAGCGTCGCTGCCGCCGAGCGTCAGTCCCGACGCCGACGACAGGCCGCTGAAGAACTCGGTCGCCATCGCATTGAACAGCGGAAGCTGCTCGGCGGCTTTGCCGAGGAAGCAGCCCAGCAGTTCGACCGCACGCTCGCGCGTCAGCGCGCCGGCCTGCACGTCGCGGGCGTAGTAGGGATACAGGTACTGGTCGATGCGTCCGAACGAGACGCCGTGCTGGAAGCTCTCCTGGTGGACCATGACGTGCGCGATGAACAGGCTCTGCAGCGCCTCGTGGAAGCTGCGTGCCGGACGGGCCGGAACCCGCTCGAAGATTCCCGCGAGGTCCGCCAGTTCGGCGGCGCGCGCGGGATCGCTCTGGCGCGCCGACTGCGCGCGAAGGTGCCGGCTCCAGCGCGCGCCGTACCGGATCGCGGCCTGCGCGCAGATCGCCGCGGCCTGGTAGAAGGCCTGCGATTCGGCATCGGGTGCGCGGCGGCGCGCAGCCTCGATGTCCCCGAGAATGCCGGTGAAGCCCTTGCTGAGCACCGCCGGATAGTCGGGCGTGACGTGCGAGATCCCGGCGAACTGCGTGAGCAGGAAGTCGCGGCCGCGCACCAGCGTATTGGCCAGCGTCGGATCGCTCGAGTGCAGCGGGGTGCGAGCCATCACCGAGCGCGTGAACCAGTACGGGAAGATCTCTTCTTCGAGGCGTCTGATCTGTTCTTCGCTGGTGCGCAGCGGGTTGACCCGCCGGGTGGCGAGCGAGCGAAGTTCCGGAAGCAGCAGCACTCCACCGAAGTCCGGATGGATCGGTGCTCCGATGCGCTGTGATGAAAGGTTGCCGACGATGAGCTCGTCGTCGTAGACGGTCAGCGCCATCTGTTCGAGAACGTGGGCCAGGCCGCGGGCGAAGCGGACGACCAGCGGCTCCCCGTCCCGGTCCAGCCCCCGGTACAGTCGCTGCAGCGCCGTCGAGGCGCGCAGTTGCAGCCGGGTCTGCGGTTGTCCTTCGGCCAGGTTCCGGGTCATCGCACCGCGCATCAGCGCAAAGTGCCAGGGCGCCAGCAAACGCGTCAGCGGAGGCCCCGGGTCGTGGGTGCGGAACCACTGCGTGAGCAGTTCGGCCTTCTGGCTGCACAGACTGTAAGGAGCGTCGAGCAGCGCCTCGCGAAGCCGCGACAGGCGCGGCGGCATCTCGCACACCGGGTCCGGCGCCGGCACCCAGGCGTCCGCCTGAGCCACGCAACCTTTGGATGTTTCCAGCACTCGCAGTGACTCCCTTTCGCGCCGACTACCCTCATCCAGACACCGACACCACGGCCGAAGCAAGCCGCCCGGCGCCGCGACCGCACGCAGCCGGCGGCTCGCTCGAGTCTCGTCCAACGGCCGTACTGCCGCGCCACCAAGTCCCGGCCCCACCCTGAGTTCGCGCGCGCCCATCGCGCATCGATTCTTCCACCGGCTTCACGTAGACGATTCGGACGATGCCCCCGGCTGAGGGACGCGTAACTGGAAGTACAAGTGATGGATCGACTCAGACGCTACGCCGTCGTTGGCATTCTGTCGGCAGGGTTGTGCGGCGCGTGTACGTCGAAGGAAGAATCGCGACCGCCGACGGTGCTGTTCGACGAAGGACACGGCCAGCATTTCGTGGTGGCGGGACACGCCCCGCTGGATCTTTCGGGACTCGCCACCCAGTTCGAGAGCCAGGGCCTTCGGGTCGCGACCGGCGCTCAGGAAATCGACGACACGATCCTGTCGGGCGCTGACGTGCTGGTGATCTCGGGAGCGTTCGCGCCGCTGACGCCGGCCGAGACCGATGCGATCATGCGCTTCGTGACCGGTGGCGGAAGGCTGTGCGTGATGCTGCACATCCCTCATCCGCTGCTGGCGCTGCTGGAGCGGCTCGGCGTGGTGACGTCCAACGGCGTGATCCGCGAACGCGAGAACGTCATCGACGTCGATCCGATGAACTTCCGCGTCACGCGGCTCGCGCCGCACGAACTGACGAAGGGAATCGACGCGTTCGACGTATTCGGAGCCTGGGCGCTGACGAGCAGCGGCAGCGAGACCGTCGTAGTGGCCAAGACCAGTGCAACTTCGTGGGTGGACCTGAATCAGGATCGCGAACTGCAAGAGCGCGACGCGGTTCAGTCGTTTGCGGTGACGATCGCCGGCCGGCTCGGAAAGGGACGCTTCGTGGTGTTCGGCGACGACGCTGTCTTTCAGAACCAGTTCTTCAAAGGCAACAACGAAGTCCTCGGTCGGAATCTGGCGAAGTGGCTGACCGAACGCTGAAGCGCCCGTTCAGGAAACGTCGCCCCGGTCCGGCACGTCGCGGATGAACTCGAAGTTGCACACCACCACCGCCGGCTGTCCGTCCTCGTCCAGATTGAGCCTCCCATCGGGGTGCATCGACAGCAGCAGATGGTGACCGGCTACGTTGAGCATCCGAGCCCCGGCGATCGCGAGTCGTTCTTCGAGACGCCGCAGCAGGCTTTGATAGGCCTGTTCTCCGATCAAGCGGTGTTCGTACGCGGTCTGTGCATCGACGCACAGACTCACGTCGATCGCACGGTGCGCGTCGCGGCGAACAATCCCGTCCTCCCCGACCGACACCGCGAACTCGCTCGCCTCGTCGCCTTTCTCGCCGAGATCGAGATCACGCAACCGGGATCTGACAGTCCGCACGATGTCTTCGTACTCCAGGTTGCCGACGAGCCCCTCGCGCCAGGCCTGCTCGAGATCGGTGACGACCGCGCAGCGGCGATGCTCGATCTCGGGATCGACGCCGCGATAGTAACCCCAGATCGTGTAGTAGTCGTAGTCGGGACTCAGGAGGGGTTCGGGCGCCTTCTCCGGGGTCATCAGGCTGGCATGAGTGTCGAAGCGCCGCCGATCGGACACCGACTCGGCCTTGTTCGACCGGTGCCCGGTGCGATAGACGGCGCGCGGGTAGCTCGACAGGACCCCGCGCTTGCGCAGCCGCACGGCAATCGCGACCTCTTCGAACGGGCTGTTGTAACCGTGCTCGCGCGTCCGTTCACCGCCGTCGGCGAGGGAATCCCCCGTCGCCGGCCGGCCTACCCGCGACATGCGGTAGACCACGTGAATGCCGTCGCGAGTACGCGTGTGGTAGACCTCGTTGGCGTCCGACAGCTTGGTCCGCGGAGTGCGCCGCCACCGGTCGGGAAGAAAATAGTCGAACAACTCGCCGTCGTAGCCCACCACCCACAGCTTGCCGCCGTTGGGCGTGGTCCCGAAGACGTAGTCCACGCCGAAAATCGTGGTGCGCTTCAGGCGTGAGGGCAGCGCCGCCGGCGCGGGCGCTTCGAGCCTGTGGGCCTGCAAGTGCCAGTATTTCTCGCGCTGCGCGGCCTTGAAGCGGCTCTGATGCTCCGCGGTGCGCTGCAGCAGCTCGAAATCCACCAGCGCGTAGACGATGTTTCCGTCACGGCGCCGCATGATCCGCTGGTCACTCGGGCGTTTCCTGAGGATGAAGTGCTTGGGTTTGTTGTCCAGGACACGAAATCCTTTGCCACGCAGGTCGTGTATCGCCGCCAGCGTCAGCCGATTGCATTCGGGCTCGCTGATCTCGCCGCTACGCAGCGCCTCCTCCGCGTCCTCTCCCTTGATCCATTCGTACACCAGCACGTAAACGCGCTTGATATCGAGTTCGATGGCCTTCGGCGCGTTTCCCTGATCCTGAGCGAGCAGGTGCCAGTGCGCGTCGAAGCGGCTCTGGTCGCGTCCCAGTTGCCACAGCTCGAACTCCTCGGGCGGAGCGTAGATGGCCAGTGGACGCTGGGTCAGAACGCGCCTCCGATCGGGTCCGTAGGCGCCGCGGCGCAGTTCCATCACCAGGCCGAACTCTTCCATCGGGCTGTTGAAGCGTGCGTTGGCGATGATCTCGGCGGGAAAATCGTCCGGGAACGTCGACGCAACCTCGAGCGCGACCTCTCGCGCGACGCGCGAAAACTTGACGACGATATCGATACTGCGCCCCGCCACCGGCTGCGTCGACACTCGATACACATGGCCGGAGCCGGGCAGGGCGGTCCCCTGCCTGGAGTAGCGTTGCTCGGCGTACCAGTTGGCCGGCAGCAACTGCGCCAGGAATGGCCACCCGTAACGCGTCACGTACAGGTCACCGCCTTCGGACGAATGGACGTGACCGTAGGTGACGCCGAAGGCCCTTACGATCATCTCCGGCGGCAGTCGTTCGAACGCCGCGGAACTGGCCGCCGCCAGGTCGCCGTCGCCGGCGACCTCGGCGGGGAGATTCTCGATGCCCGTCATCAGCTCTGGACCGCCGGTCTCGCTCACATCGCGGACCTGGGTCTCGGTGCCCGGCCAGGTCCGCGCTTCTTCAAGTGACTGCTACCGTCCCGTTCGCTTGCCGGTCTGCGCAGTGGCGTCGAGCGGTTTCTCATCCGCCGCGCGCCCGGCGCCGGGTTTCTTCCCCGCAGCCGGAGTCTTGCGCATCACCTGCAACACGGGCGCACGCTTCGGACTCAGGAGCTGTCCTAGATGGTCGCGATAAGCATCCCAATCCGCGATCGGCCTGCGCGCAACGCCGCTTTCGACCGCCGCCTTGGCGACCGCCAGTGCCTCCGAGGTCAGCACACGCGGATCGAAGGGCTTGGGAATCAGGTAATCCGGTCCGAACTTCAGCTTCTTGACGCCGTAGACGCGCAGCACCGCACTCGGCACGTTCTGCTTGGCCAGATCCGCCAGCGCGGCGGCGGCAGCGACCTTCATCGCCTCGTTGATCGAGGTCGCCCGGACATCCAGCGCGCCGCGGAACAGGAATGGAAAGCCCAGGACGTTATTGACCTGGTTCGGGTAGTCGCTGCGGCCGGTCGCCATGATGACATCGGGACGCGCCGCTCTGGCGTCTTCGTATCTTATCTCCGGATCCGGGTTCGCCAGCGCGAAGACGATCGGATTCTTCGCCATAGACTGCACCATGCTGCGCGTGACGACGTTGGCGACACTGACGCCGGAGAACACGTCGGCGCCTTCGAGTGCATCGGCGAGGGTCCGAGCGCCGGTCTCCTGCGCGAACTGCGCCTTGTGCGGGTTGAACTTGGGGTGAACCGGATCGAGGTCCTCGCGTCCGCGCCAGGCAACCCCCTGACTGTCGCACAGCACCACGTTCTCACGGCGAACGCCGAGCTGCTGGTAGAACTTCGCGCACGCGATGCCCGCCGCGCCGGCACCGTTGAAGACCACCTTGATTTTCGAGATGTCCTTGCCGGCGATTTCGAGGCCGTTGAGCAGCGCCGCACCGGAGATCACGGCGGTCCCGTGCTGATCGTCGTGGAACACCGGGATGTCCAGCCGCTTCTTGAGCTCCTCTTCGATGCCGAAACACTCCGGCGCGCGAATGTCTTCCAGATTGATGCCGCCGAACGTGGGTGCCAGCGCCTGGCAGATGCGGACGATCTCGTCCGCATCGTTGGTATCGAGTTCGATGTCGAAAGCATCAACCGCGGCGAAGCGTTTGAACAGGACCGCCTTGCCCTCCATCACCGGCTTGGCGGCCAGCGGACCGATGTTCCCGAGCCCGAGCACAGCGGTGCCGTTCGATATGACCGCTACCAGATTGCCTCTGTTGGTGTACTCGTAGGCATCGGCGGGGTCAGCCGCGATCCGCAGGCACGGCGCGGCCACCCCGGGGGTGTACGCGAGCGACAGATCGAGCTGGCTCTGGCAGGGCTTGCTCGGAACCACCGACAGTTTCCCCGGCCGTGGTAGCCGGTGGTACTCCAGCGCTTCTTGGTCGTAGTCGTGAGCCATCTTGAAACTCCTTCCTCCC
>JACRCR010000079.1 GCA_016218925.1 Deltaproteobacteria bacterium
GGTGCGCCGGATACGGGCGCGAAGGCCGCGCAGGCGATCGCCAACGGGATGACGCCTGGCAGCACTTCTCTGCTGTGCCTGAGCTGCCACGACGGCAGCGTTGCGGTGAACTCGTACGGCAACACCTCGCAGCCCACTGCTTCGCAGAGCAGCGGCGGCGCGACGATCGGCGCCCAGTACCTGATCGGCAAGGACAACTACCTCGGCAACCACCACCCGATCGGCTTCGACTACGACGCAGTTCAGTCGGTCGACACCGAGATCCGCTCTGCCGACACGGCCGAGCTAGGCAGCGCCGGCACGGTTCGCATGCACCTGCTGGGCGCCGGCAACACGAAGATGGAGTGCGGCACTTGCCACTCGGTTCACAACAAGGGCAACACCGGCGAGAGCCTGTTGTGGAGAAGCGACGTGAACAGCCAGCTGTGTCTGACCTGCCACGACAAGGGCACGGATCCGGGCACCGCCACCCCGTAAGGGGTCAAGTCGCGCCATTCGACAGGTTCCCTCGACCGATCGGAGCCGACGCCAGGATACGGCGCGGCGGCGAGCAGAGGTCTCGAGATCGCGGGACCGGGAGCACATCCCGGCCCCGCGATCTCGCGTCCCGAGCGTGTCTTGGGTCAGGCTCCCGAGCTCATCCCGCCGTGGGAGGCGTCTTTGCGAGATGTTCCTCTTCAGGAGGGCTGAGTGCTCGGAAGCTACGGTAGAGCGCCACGTCGTAGACGATCTTGAGCCCGCCGGCCAGAAAGAACGGCACGCTCAGCAGAGCAGGGTTCGCCAGCAGCGGCGCGGCCACCAGGGGGGCGAACGACGTGCCGATGGTGCGGGCTATGCCGGTGAGACCCGCGGCCGTCGAACGTTCGTCCGGATCCACCACCGCCATCGTGTAGGACTGCCGCGTCGGCACGTCCATCTGCGAAATACTGAAACGCAGCAGCAGCACACCGATCGCCCAAGGCAGGTCCGGCATCAGCGGCACCAGCATCAGCAGCACGTTGGATGGCAGGTGCGTCAGCACCATGGTGTTGATGAGGCCGATACGCTCGGCAACGCGCGCGGCACTCAACGCGGAGAGGCCGGCCAGAATGTTGGCTCCGAAGAAGATGCCGCCAAGCATCGCCGGCTCGACTCCGAAGCGAATGTGGAACCAGTACGCCACCAGGCTTTGCAGGACCAGACCGCCGGCGAACGCGTCCAGTGAAAAAAGCGCCGCCAGGCGCAACACGACGCCCCGCGAGCGATGCAGTCCGAAAAGGCTGCGACGGTTGCCCGGCAGCGCAGCCGCGGGCGCCTCGGCGGCCGCAGACAGCCGCGTGAACAGTCCCACCAGCACCAGGCCCATCAGCGCGTAGCCGACCACCACGACCCGGTAACTGGGCAGTTCTGCCACGCCCGCGCGTTGCAGCCCCTGAACCAGCGTGCCGCCAACCAGTGCGCCCGACGCCGTCGCGAACGACCCGACCAGGTTGTACCAGGCGAAGACCTGCGTGCGCCGCTCGTCGTGCAGGGTTTGCGACAGGGCGGCCTGCTCGATCGGCAGGAACGGTCCCACTTCGTTGCCGCTCGGGCTCACCACGCCGATGGTCGCCGCGACCACCAGCAATACGAAGTCACCGGTCAGGGCGAAGACCACGCCCGCGAAGACCATCAACAGCGCGCCGACGACCAGCATGCGCCGCCGGCCCACGCGATCGGCACTGGTGGTGATCCACAGCGAGATGAGCGTGTCGCCGAGCAGCGTCAGGGTCAGCAGCAGGCCGATCTGCGTCTCGCGCAGGCCCACGCTGGCAAGATAGAGCGCCAACACCACCGACAAGCAGCCGTATGCGAACAGGCGCACGATGCGCGTGCCGAACAGCAGGCGACCGTCGCGAGTCAGTCCCAGCAACCGCCGAGGGCGCCGGCTCGGCGCATCTTCCGCGTCATCTGTCATCGCCGTTGCGCAACCTCGTCGCGCAGTTCACGGCCTTGCCGGATGATGGTGTTCATCTGCCCGACGCTAGCAGCGGCGGCTTGGAGTCTCGACAGGTGGAACAGTCGCTCGGCCTCTCAGCCCCGCCCCGCGCTCTGCCGGTACGCGGCCGCCAGTAGTTGCACCGGGTGGCGCACCACCGCGCTGACGCCTTCCAGTTCCAGCGCACGCGCGATCTGCAGCATGCAGCCGACGTTGCCGACGGCCACTGTGGTCGGCGGGCTTTGCCGGGCGAGCACGGCTTTACGCCGGCCGAGTTGCTCGGCGAGCACGGGATGGTCGAGGTTGTAGCTGCCGGCGCTGCCGCAGCACAGGTTGTTCTCGCCAAGATCCACTGGCGCGCTTCCGGTCGCGACCTCGCACACCTTGCGCGGGGCAGCGGCGATGCCGCGGGCGTGAAGCAGATGGCACGCGTCGTGGTAGGCCACTGGTCCCGCCGAGGTCAGCGGCCGCGACGGCGTCTTGAATCCGACCTCGACCAGCAGCTCGCACACGTCGCGACACAGCGCCGAGAAAGCCTCCGCTTCTTCGCCAACATCGGTGCCGGCCAGCAGGTGGTCATAGTCGCGCACCAGTGCGCCGCAGCCTGCCGCGCTGGTCACGAACGCGTCGACATCGTCGATGCGCGCAAACGCCGCCAGGTTGGCGCGCGCCAGCGCCACCGCTTCGTCGCGCCGTCCCGAGTGCAGCGCCAGCGCTCCGCAGCATCCTTGTCCGGGCATCTCGACCACCTCGATGCCGTTGCGTTGCAGCACCTCGACGCTGTCGCGGTTGATCTGCGGCATCATCTGGTCGCCGACGCAGCCGCTCAGCAGCGCCACCCGCAGGCGTGCCCTCAGCGGCTGATGGACGCGGCTGCGGCGCAGCGGCGTGACCTTCCAGTCCGCGCCGTCGTTGTCGGTGGTCGCGCCCGACGTAGAAGCCGAAGGCAGCAGCCCCAGCCCCGGGGCCTGGCGGCGAAGAGCTCCGAGTCCGAAGCGATCGAGCAGCGCCGCGCCGCGCAGACCCAGGTCGACCAGCGACGGGTTGGTGTAGAGGCTCTGCGCTGCGTTCTTCAAGATCCCTTCGGTGCCGGCGCGTGCGGCAAGCTGGGGACGGAATTCGTCGATGCGCCTGCCGTAGGAGACACCCGAAGGACAGGCGCTCTCGCAGGCCAGGCAGCCAAGACAGCGCGACAGATGGGTGGCGGCCTGGGCGTCCAGCTCGAGCTCGCCGCTCTCGATCGCTTCCATGATGTAAATGCGACCACGCGGCGAGTCGGCTTCGGTGCCGAGCAGCCGGTAGGTCGGGCAGGTGTCCAGGCACAGCCCGCAGTGCACGCAGGGGAGACCGTGGCCGCTCATCGCGATGCTACAGCCCTCCGACGAAGCGGCCCGGCGCCAGCACGGCATCGGGATCGAAGCGACGTTTGAGTTCGCGCATCAACGAGAACGACGCCGGCAGCGGCGCCCACACGTCGTGACCGGTGAAGTCGCCGGGACCGGCGCGCTCGACGACCCGCGTTCGCACACGGCCGCCGACTTCGGTGGCGCGCAGCAGCGCCGCGCCGCCCGCGCTGCCGCCGCCCGCGCTGCCCGCGCCGGCAAGCTGCAAGCGCGCGATACCGCTGCCGAGATGGCCGCCGACGAACAACGCGACCGGCCCCTTGTCGGAAGCGCCCGCGCCTCCTCTTACCTGCGCGAGAATGTCGACGAGCGCGGGCACCAGGTCGGCCGGCTCGGTACCGATGCGCACCGCCGCGCCGCCGCTGTCGTCGGCCCCGACCGGACTCGCCCACGCTTCCACTGCATCGGCCGGATCGCGCCCGCACAGCGCGCACAGACGATCGCCCTGCGCCGCTACTTCTTCCTCGCTGCCCTCGACGCGCGCGATCAGACTCCAGATCGGCACCGAGCTGCCCGCGCCGGCGTCCGAGTCGGCGCTCAGATCGACCGCCAGGTCGAGCGCGGCAAGCGGCAGGTTGGAGCCGAACACGCGACCGCGCGCGGCATCCAGATCGGGCGCGGAGGCAAAGTCGAACACCAGAGTGGCCGCCGCGGCCGGCAGCGGATGAGTGCGCAGCGTCAGTTCGGTGATGATGCCGAGGCTTCCCCACGATCCGGTCAGCAGCCGCACCAGATCGTAGCCGGCGACATTCTTGACCACCCGTCCGCCGGCCTTCAGCGTGCGAGCGCAGCCGTCGATCGCGGTCAGACCCAGCGCCAGGTCGCGCGGCGTTCCGTAGCCGTAGCGCAGGCCGCCGGTGGCGTTGGTTGCGACGATGCCGCCGATGGTCGCCTTCTCTTCGAGAGCGGCGTCGATGCACAGGCGCTGGCCGACCTTTGCAAGGCTGCGCTGCAAACGCGCCAGCGTGACGCCGGCCTCGCAGGTCACCGTCATGTCCTGCGGGTTCTGCTCGACGATGCGGCCGAGCGCCGTGGTCGCCAGCTTGATGTCGAAGGTGCGCGGAGCGTTGCCGACGTGGAGCATGGTCGCGCCGCCGCTGACGATGATCCCGAGTTTCTTGGAGCGCGCTTCGGTTATCGCCGCATGGACCTGCTCGACCTCGCGCGCGGTCACCACGATCTGCGGGATCGCTCCCGCCAGCGCGTCGAGTTCGCGCCCGGGCCGCAGCTGCCCGGGCCCCAGCGAAGCGAACACCGTGGTGTCGATCGGTGCCGATGCGCGTGTCGGGGTAGCCGCCATGCTCAGCCTCCGCCCCGCGGTCGCGGTCGTACCACCTCGACGCAGCTTCGATCGGTGGGCACCACCTTGTTCGGATTGCAGAGGCCGAGCGGATTGAAGGCCGCGCGCAGGTCGGCCATCGCCGCCAGCGTCTCGGTGCCGAAGGCTGCGCCCATCAGGCCGAGCTTCTCGACGCCGATGCCGTGCTCGCCGGTGATCGAGCCGCCCAGATCCAGACACGCGCGCAGGATCTCGTCGCCGGCGGCCACTACGCGCTCGGCCTCGCCGGGCTTGCTCTCGTCGTACAGGATCAGCGGGTGGATGTTGCCGTCGCCGGCGTGCATCAGGTTGGCGATGCGCAGGCCGTAGCGCGCGGAGACCTCGGTGATGACGGCGACGATTTCGGGCAGGCGGCTGCGCGGTACCACGCCGTCCTGGGTGCAGTAGTTCGGTGTCAGGCGTCCCATCGCGCCGAAGGCACGCTTGCGCGACTTCCACAGCAGCGCGCGCTCGGCTTCGTCGGCGGCGCGACGGATCTCGCTGGCGCCTTCGCCGATGCAGGCCTGTCCGACACGTTCGGCAAGAGCGTCGAGGCCGGCGGCGAGTCCGTCGAGTTCGATGATCAGCACCGCGCCGGCATCGCTCGGAAAGCCGAAGCGGTAGGCCGCCTCCACCGCCGAGATCACCAGCGCGTCCATCATCTCGAGAGCCGCCGGCACGATGCCCGCGGCGATGATCGCCGACACCGCGCGGCTGGCCTCGGGTACGCCGGGGAACACCGCCAGCAGCGTGGTCACCGCTTCGCACTTCTTCATCAGCCGAACTTTGGCGGCGGTGACCAGGCCGAGGGTTCCCTCGCTGCCGGTGAAGACCCCGACCAGATCGAAGCCGGGAGCCTCGCCGCAGCGATCGAGCCACACCACTTCGCCGCTCGGCAGCACCACTTCGAGCGCCAGCAGGTGGTTGACCGTCACTCCGTACTTGAGCGTGTGCGGCCCGCCCGAGTTCTCGGCGACGTTGCCGCCGATCGTGCACGCCGACTGGCTGGAGGGATCGGGCGCGTAGTAGAAGCCGCGGCCTTCGACCGCGCGGGTGACCTCGAGGTTGACCACTCCGGCCTCGACTTCGGCGATGCGGTTGGCAAGGTCGAGGTTGCGGATCGCGCGCATGCGGCTGGTCCCGACCATCACATGGGCGTCGCCAGGCAGGCAGCCGCCGCTCACCCCGGTGCCGGCCCCGCGCGGGACGAACGGGATGCGCCGGGCCGCCAGCAGCTTGATCACCTCGGAGGCCTGCGCGGTGGTCTGCGGCAGCAGCACCAGGTCGGGCGCGGCCTTGGCCAGCGTGTAGCCGTCGCACTCGTAGACTTTCAGCGACGCGCGCCCTTCGACCATGCCCTCGGCGCCGACGACGGCGCGAAGCTCGGAGAGAAGTTTGCTGTCGAAGGTCACAGGGCGGATCCGGTCGCACCTTATAACCAACGCAGCCCCGCGGCGGTAGCCGCCGAAGGGGTCAAGTCGCGGCTTGCGACAGGTTTGCGCGACCGGTCGGTGCCGAGATGAACGGTACGGCGGTCGGCAAGCGCGCTGTTTTCTTGCGGAGGCGCCCGCGCTAGTCAGGAGGGATGATGAACAGCGTCCAGCCGCCATCGCGCCTGCTGCTCGGTCCCGGTCCCTCGATGGTCAACCCACGGGTCTACGCGGCGCTGTCGCGCCCTCTGGTGGGCCACCTCGACCCGTACTTCCTGACCGTCCTGGACGAGGTGCAGGACGGGCTGCGAACGATCTTCGGCACCCGCAATGCGATGACGCTGCCGATCTCGGGCACCGGTTCGGCCGGCATGGAGACCTGCTTCGCCAACCTGGTCGAAGACGGCGACGAAGTGGTGATCGTGGCTGCCGGCGTCTTCGGCGGCCGCATGTGCGACGTGGCGGCGCGGCTCGGCGCCCGCGTCGAACGCGTCGACGTGGAGTGGGGGCGCGTGGTGGGGCCGGCCGAGGTCGAAGCGGCGATCGGTCGCTGCCGGAAGGTCAAGCTGGTGGCCGTCGTCCACGCCGAAACCTCCACCGGCGCCTGGCAGCCACTGCACGAAATCAGCCGCATCGCCCACGAAGCCGATGCTCTGTTCCTGGTCGACTGCGTCACGTCGCTCGGGGGCTGTCCGGTCGACGTCGACGACCTCGTCATCGACGCCGCCTACAGCGGAACCCAGAAGTGTCTGAGCTGTCCGCCCGGGCTTGCGCCGGTGACGATGAGCGAGCGCGCGATGGAAGCGGTGCGCGCCCGCAAGACCAAGCCGCGAAGCTGGTATCTCGACCTCGGGCTGCTCGGCGCCTACTTCGGGCAGCAGCGCCTGTACCATCACACCGCGCCGATCTCGATGATCTACGCGCTGGCCGAAGCGGTGGCGGTGGTGCTGGACGAAGGCCTCGAGCACCGCTACGTGCGTCACGAGCGAAACCACCACGCGCTGATGGCCGGCCTGGCCTGCCTCGGCATCTACGGCGCCGCCCAGGAGGGCCATCGCCTGTGGATGCTGAACAGCGTGACCATCCCCGAGGGCATCGATGAGGCTGCGCTGCGCAAACGCCTGCTGCTCGACCACGGCATCGAGATCGGCGCCGGTCTCGGACCGCTGGCCGGCAAGGTCTGGCGCATCGGCCTGATGGGCGAGTCCAGTCGCCCGGCCAACGTGCGGCGCCTGCTGCTCGCGCTCGAATCCGAGCTGCGGCGCGAAGGGCGCGCGGTTCCTGCCGGTCGCGCCATCGAAGCCGCCGACCACGTCTACTCCGAGAAAGGGTAGCGATCCCGCTTCGAACCTTTTCAACCGATCGAATCCGAAACACGGAGGCTCCACGTGAACATCACCAATCATCAATACCGGCTGGTCCAGCGTCCGATGGGCCTGCCCAAGCGCAGCGACTGGAACTACACGCAAGAGACGCTGCGCGATCCCGGCGACGGGGAAGTCGCCGTCCAGGTGCTCTATCTTTCGCTCGACCCGGCCATGCGCGGCTGGATGAACGAAGGCAAGTCCTACATCCCGCCGGTCGGCATCGACGAGGTGATGCGCGCCGTGGGCGTCGGCCGCGTGATCGAGTCCAAGAATCCGGCGCTCGCGGTCGGCGACATGGTCTCGGGCGCGTTTGGCGTGCAGGAGTACGCGGTGGTCCGCGCCGGCGAAGTCACCAAGATCGATACCCGGATCGCTCCGCTGACGGCTTTTCTCGGCACGCTCGGGATGGCCGGAATGACCGCCTACTTCGGCCTTCTCGACATCGGCAAGCCCGAGGCCGGTCAGACCGTGGTGGTCTCGGGCGCCGCCGGCGCGGTCGGGATGGTGGTCGGACAGCTCGCCAAGATCCGCGGCTGCCGCGTGGTGGGCATCGCCGGCGGCGCCGACAAGTGCCGCTACCTCACCGAGGAACTCGGGTTCGACGGCGCCGTCGATTACAAGAACGAGGACGTCAAGAAGGGCCTCCGGCAGCATTGCCCGAAGGGCATCGATATCTACTTCGACAACGTCGGCGGCGACATCCTCGACGACGCGCTGACCCAGATCCGGCGTGGCGCGCGCATCGTGATCTGCGGCGCGATCTCGCAGTACAACAACACCACGCCGGTCAAAGGTCCGAGTAACTACCTCTCGTTGCTGGTCAACCGCGCCAGCATGACCGGCATGGTGGTGTTCGACTACGCCGATCGCTTCGCGCAGGCGGTGGCCGAGATGGCGGGCCTCATGGCGTCGGGCAAGCTGAAGTCGCGCGAAGACGTCGTAGAGGGAATAGAGACCTTCCCGGAGACCTTGCTCAAACTGTTCAAGGGCGAGAACACCGGCAAGCTGGTGCTGAAGGTGGCCGATTGAGCCAGCGCCGGCAACGGAGCGGCGGCGGAGCATGACCGGCGGGTTTTCTCAGAGCGCCACCAACCACGGCATCGATCCGGCGCTGATCGACTTCTCCGTGCTGGCTGCATGGATGGACGAGCAGGGTCTTTCCGGCGGCCCTTTCGAGAACGTGCAGGCGCTGGCCGGCGGCACCCAGAACGTGCTGCTGCGCTTCGAGCGCGCAGGGCGCGAGTACGTGCTACGGCGACCGCCGCCGCATCTTCGTCCAAAGAGCAACGACGCGCTTCGTCGCGAGGCCCAGGTGCTCTCGGCGCTGGCCGGCAGCGACGTTCCGCATCCGGGCTTCATAGCAGGCTGCATGGACGAAGCGCGGATGGGCGGCGCGGTGTTCTATCTGATGGAGCCGGTCGCGGGCTTCAATCCCGCCAACGGTCTGCCGCCGCTGCACGCCGGCGACGCGTCGATCCGTCACGAGATGGGCTTGCAGGCCGCCGACGCGCTGGCTCGTCTGGGACGCGTCGATCACGTTGCCGTCGGTCTCGGCGACGTCGGCCACCCCGAGGGCTTCCTCGAGAGACAGGTCGGTCGCTGGCTCGATGAGCTGGCGTCGTACTCGCGCCACGAGAACTACCCGGGTCCCGACATTCCGGGCGTCGAGGCCGTGGCGCAGTGGCTAGAGCGCAATCGACCGCGCAACTGGACCGCGGGCATCATGCACGGCGACTACCACTTCGCCAACGTGATGTACGCCTGGGACAGCGCGCGACTGGTCGCAATCGTCGACTGGGAGATGTGCACCATCGGCGATCCGTTGCTCGACCTTGGCTGGCTGCTGGCCACGCTGCCGGACCCCGAGCACCCGTTCATCAGCACTGCCGTCGGGCTCGCGCAGGCCGGCGGACTTCCCTCGCCGCAGCAGATGCTCGAGCGTTACCGCGAGGCATCCGAGCGCGATCTGTCGGCCATCGATTGGTACGTCGTGATGGCGTGTTTCAAACTCGGCATCGTTCTGGAAGGTACCAACGCGCGGGCTTTCGCCGGCAAGGCTCCGCGCGCGACCGGCGACCTGCTGCACGCGATGACGCTGGGGTTGTTCGACCGGGCCGCAGCGGTGATCGCCCGGGCGTGAGCCTGTGCGGGCCGAGTGGCCACGTGTGGTGAAGACCCGCGCCACCGCGGCGGGCCGCGCAGGCTTCACACGCCGCTGAACAGCCGCTCGCCGAATCTGCGCGCCAGCCCCCTCGCGAAGATCTTCTCGGCGGCTGTGGCGACGTCGTACTCGACGCGCAGGAACTCGACCCGCCGCGCCACCGTATCGTAGATCGTACAGGCTGCGCGGTTGTCGTAGTCGCGGGGCTGGCCCACCGAGCCGACGCTGATGATGTACTTCAGGTCGCCGTGCAATTCGAAAGAGTCCGACTCGACTTCGATCACGTCGTCGTCGCTCAGCGCGAACGCCTTGCACAAGTGGGAGTGACCGATGAAGGACACCTGCTGCAAGCGCGGCCACTGCGGCACACAGCGCGCCGCCTGCACCAGTGCGAAGATGTATTCGAACTTCTGCGAATCGATCGGCGAGCCGTGACAGAACGCGGTGTGCCCGTCTCTTACTTCGTACGGCAAACCGGCCAGCCACCGGAGGTTTTCTTGGCTGACCATCGAAGCGTGCAGGTCGAGCGCCTGCCGGGCTGCTGCATAATAGTGGCCGTAGTCCATGCGGCCGGCCACGGCGGCGTCGTGGTTGCCCAGGATCGTGTAGCGCGCGCTGGCGCGGATCAGATCGCAGCACTCGTCGGGGTCGGCACCATATCCGACGGTATCGCCGAGGCAGACCAATTCGTCCGCGCCGGCGTGTTCCAGCGCGAGCAGGACGGCGGTCAGGGCCTCCAGGTTCGCGTGGGTATCGGAAAAAATACCGATCTTCATGCGAGAGTGACTTTGAGCACATTCTCGCCGTCGGGCAAAAGGAGGGTCGAGGTGCCGGCGCTTCGCCGCTGTTGGCGCGAGAGCGGGACGCTCGCACGCGGTCCGGCCGGCGTTCGCGAAAGCACCGGCCGGACCGCCGAGCCGCTTCAGGCTAGAGAGCCGCTTTGATCGCGAGCTTCCAGGCCTTCTTGTGGTGCTTCACCGCCTTGACCGGGGCGCCGAGCTCGCGCTCGGCGTCACCGGCTTCGCGCTCTGCTTCCGCTCCGGCGTTGCCGCCCACTGCTTCGATGGCGCTGCTGGCGATGATGCGCTCGGCATCGACCAACTCCGCGATCTTGGCGTCGATAGCGGCGCGGGTTGCGCCGGTGAGTTTCCCGGCGAGCTTGCCGAGCAATTTGATCGCAGACAACTCCGTGCCGATGATCGCCGCGCCGCCCTTTGCCATGACTGTCGAATCGTCTGTCCACGCGGTCGAGTCGAGCGCCTTCTGGATTTTCTCTATTGCCTTGGCCAGCATCTTCTCGAGCTTCGGATCGCCGAGCGTTCCTACGTAAGCCGTGAGCGTGTCGACCGCGTCCTGCTTGAGACCTCGCGCAGTTTCGAAACGGAACACCATCTGAACGTGATTCTTGTAGTTCACGTCACCGGGATGGGCGGGATCTTCGGCATCGACGATGATCACCACTTCGGCGCCGCGAGGCGTGCCCGGCGGGAATTCCACTTCGACCGGCACGCGCTCCTCCGCTCCCGGAGCGAGCGGCAAGCCGACTACCGCCGGTGCCTTGCATACGACGCCAGGTATGCCGCCGGCATCGCAGTTACCGCCGACGTTGAGCACCAGCGGTCCATCGCCGCGGTTGCGTACCGGCACGTCGTACGACGTCGTCGATCCGCCGTTGATGACCTCGAGGTTGATCTGGCCGCGGTCGTCGCCGGTATTGCCGTTGACGTCGGCGGCGGTGATCAGCGCCTCCAGGCAAGTGTGGGTAGCGTTGGTGAAGATGTTGTTGAAGACCACGTCGGCCGAGCCCGCCGCCGGAATCGACGCGATCGGCAACGTACCGATCTGCTGCCAACCGGAGAACGTTACGCCCCAGTCGTTGTACGAGAGCTTCACCTGGACATTGGTGGCCGGAGCGTCTCCGTCGTTGGAGACGGTGACGGTCGTCACCGTGGTCTCGTTTACGATCGCCGGACTCGGAACCGGAACGATCGAGCCGTACCCGTAGAAGGGCAAGCCAGGATTGGCTGCCGCCAACGCGCCGACAGGTGCCGCGGCGATCACCGCAGCCGCACCCATCGCGAGCGCGGCCATTCGCCTGAGAACCAGTTGAAACGATATTCGTTGCATGGATCTCCTCCCTTCCTTGCATCGCGCGAGCGATGAGTGTTGTTCGGACCTCACGCACAGAGAGTGTGAGGCTGCGCCGGTCGTAGCCAGGCTGTGACGCTACCGGATCGGAACTCGGAGATCGGTGCGCGGAGCCAGCCCTTTCCGTGGAGGCTGAGAGAACTTGCCACCGCCGCGTCGAGTTGCGTCGTCGCGGCGGCGGCGTCATCGCGTCGCTGTCGGTCTATTGCGATGCGTCCGGTCTCGACTCGGCCGCTTCACGACGACGACGCTCCCCCGGTTCCCCCACGGGAGGCGTGGATAGCACCGTTGCGTGCACCCGGTAAAGCACATTTGTTGCGACCGCTCCGTCGCCGCTGCGACGGTGGCTCGCGGTTCGAACGTGATGAAGCGTGTCGGCGCGTGTCGCGCGGGTTGCGCCAGACGACGATGATAATAATGTCATGACGTCCGCCGGTGTCACCGAGCGCCGCCGGTACTCCGACCCAGGAGATGCAACATGTACCGTCTGTCGGAAGAAGAAACGCTGATCCAGAAAACCGTGCGCGACTTCGCGACCCGCGAGCTGGGTCCGCTGGTCGCTGAAGCCGAGTGCAGCGGTCGCTTTCCACGCGAGCAGATCCTGCCCCGCATGGCGTCGCTGGGACTACTCTCGATCTGCGTTCCGCCCGAGCTCGGCGGCGTGGGCGGTTCGACACTGATGCTGTGCATCGTCGCCGAGGAGGTGGCACGCATGTCGGGCGGCTTTGCGATCGGAGCCATGGCGTCGGTGGTGGCGCCCTCCGCGCTGGTCAAGCTGAGCGGCGGAAAAGTCGCTGCGCCGGTGCTCGACTCGCTCGTCCAGGGCATGGTGATGCCGGCGATGGCGTTCACCGAACCCGGCGCAGGCTCCGACCTGATGGCGATTCGTACCAAAGTGACCAAGACGGATCGCGGCCTGGTACTGGACGGTTCCAAGGCGTTCATCTCCAACGGACCCACCGCCGATGTGTACCTGGTTGCCGCGGTGCGCGCCGAAGTCATCGACGCCCCGCGCGAGGAACGCACCAAGGGACTCGGAGTCTACGTCGTTCCGCGTGGGCTCGACGGGTTCACGATCGGCAAGCCGCTCCACAAACTCGGCATGCGATCGAGCGAGACCGGCGAGCTGCACTTCGACAGCGTCGTTCTTCCCGCCGGTCCCAGCCTGGGTAGCACGCGATCGGATGGCGACAAGAAGAGCGGCATGCGCGCGATGATGGACCTGCTCGACTACAACCGGCTCTACATCGCCGCGCTCAGCATCGGCATCGCGCAGGCCGCGTTCGAGGCGAGTCTCGAGTACGTCAAACAGCGTCGCGCATTCGACAAGCCCATCGGCCATCACCAGGCCACCGGCTTCAAGGTGGCTCGCATGGCGGTGAAACTCGACGCCGCCCGCGCTCTGGTGCAACGCGGCTGCGAGCTCTACGACGCCGGGGTCAGGTGTGCGCGCGAGGTTGCCGAGGCGAAGCTCTACGCGACCGAAGCCGCCGTCGAGATCACTGGCGAAGCCGTGCAGATCCACGGTGCCTACGGATACAGCCAGGAGTTTCCGGTCGAGCGCTACTTCCGCGACGCCAAGGTCGGGACAATCTGGGAAGGCACCAGCGAGATCCAGCAACAGATCATCTGCCGCGAACTCGGACTGTACGACTGAGGCGCTTCGACCACGGCCGGGAGGGCACGACGCGCGGTCGGCGAATCATGACTCCGCCGGGCTGTCGCGGCGGAGCATTCCCGGCAGCGACGGGTTGAGTTTGGTGAGAACGTAGAACTGTCGTCCGGTGGCGTCATCAACGACCTGACCGAAGACCTCGAAGCCGTAACTGCGCCAGCCATCGAGCGCTCGCTGTTTGCCGAACTCGACGACGCTGAAGAGTCGTTCACCGCTGGCGAACTCCGCGCCGAGGTCGGCTGGCTTGAACACTGCGACCTGCATGTTTCCCAGCATTTCGAGATACAGCCAGGACTCGTAGGAGTCGCGCGGCCAGGCCAGATATACCACCGCGTCGTCGCGGGAGTGGTCGCCGTAGCGATCGCGAATGAGCGCGAGCGTCTCGCGCATTCCCGCCATCTCTTCCCAGGTCTTCTTCATGTGGGTTTCGTACTGGCCGCGCACCAGGACGAAGGTGTTCGCCGAGCTGGCAAGAAGGACCGCTCCCAGTACGCCGGTGCGGGCTGCTCGACTGGTGACCAGATGATGCACTCCCGCGCAGACGAAGTACGCGTAGCACGGGACGACGCCCAGCAGGTAGCGTCCCTCCGCAGTGCTCACGGTGAAGGCCAGCAGGTAACCGGCCGCCATCACGCTGGCGAACACGTGTGCGGTGGGATCGCGGTCGCGCAGCCCGCGCCACAGGCCCAGCAAGCCGAGCGGAAGCAGCAGCAGCCACACCACGTGCGGCTGCGGCAGCGTCCACAGGTCGTCCTCGCGGGTTTCGTCGCCCAGTTCGTCGTGCCGGAAGAAGAAGTGCTGGTGGGCCAGTTGCGCAGCCTTGTCGGCGAGTCCGGCAAGGCTCGCGTTGTCGCGCGAGAGCGCGAACTTGGCGCGCACATCCATGAAGCGCGACACCTTGGCTCGCCACTGCGGATAAGAGTCGTCGTAATGCGTGGCGACGGTGTATTGGACGGTGGCGAACAGCGCGAGACCGGCGACGGCGGCAACGGTGATGGTCGTAGACCTGCTCCGCAGGACGCTTGCGACCAGGCCGCGCTGCAGGGTCAGCCAGAGGCCGACGATCGGCAGCCACACGATCGGTTGGTACGGCAGCAGCGCGTAAAGCGCTCCGGCAGCCGCGAGCCCGAACAGCCATCGCGCGGCCATCGACTCCAGGAAGCGAACGATCAGGTAGACGGCCAGCCACAGCATGCAGAACGAGTAGAGGAAGTGCGGCACTTCGGTGCGCAGGTAGAGCAGGAACGGCGGCAACGTCGCACAGAATGCGACGATGAACAGCGCTTCCACGAGACCGAATCCGGCGCGCCGCCGCGCTATCGCGGCGGCGAGGCCGCAGCCGAGCAGGCCAAAGACCATGGTAGCCGCCGCCAGCAGCTCTCCGACGCGATCGGGAGCGATGTGCAAGATGCGCTGCAACGAACTCAGTACCACCGCCGCCGGCAGGAACTGCGCCGCCCACCACATTCGGTAGTGATCCTCCGACATCATCGGCTGATCGAAGAAGTAGTCGACATCGCCGTGGAACGTCAGATTGTTGACGAAGATCCCGATCGTGGCCGAATCGTAATCCATGTAGGGAGGGTACTGGTCCAGGCGGTAGTAGTAGCCCCACACCGACAGGGCCAGCGCGACGGCATAGGCGCCGAGCAGCATGGCGCGCCAGGGGCGCGAGCGCGTGGTTTCCGACGAAGACTGTCCTTGGTTCATCGCTCGCCTCGGGTGTGACCGGCCGTCAAGGACTGACCGATGGTGCTCCGCGCTGCGCCTTGTGCATCATCGACTCGGTCAGCACCAGCGTTTCGCGCGCCGCTTCGTTGTCCGGTTCCAACGATATCAGGCGCTGGGCGTAGGCGTTGGCCCGCTCGGGTTGCCGGGCCTCGAGCAACAGCCGCGTTATGTTGGTGAGGGCTCCGGTGTCGTCGGGAACCAGTTTGAGGAAACGCTCGTAGACTTCGGCTCCTGCCAGCGGTTGGCCGCGCCGGCCGAGACTCTCGGCGAGCTCGTAGTTGGCGCGGTGAAAGTCGGGCAGGATCTCGAGCGCGCGCCGCCAGGCGGCCTCGGCCTCGAGCGCCGATCCCGGCGTGGAGCGGCGCGTGCTCAGCCACTGTCCCAGGTCGTACCAGGCTTTAGCGGAACGCGGGGATGCGGCGGTGCTGGCCGGGAAGTAGACCTCGGCCGATGCCCATGCCGCGCCGCGTTCGAGGAATAGCGGCACGTAGATCGCGACTATCGCGGCTGCGAGGCCGGTTGCCACCGTTCGCTCGAGACGCCCACGGTTTCGGGCTTCGTCGACGACCACTCCCGCAAGCAGGCACGGTCCGAGCGACGGCAGGAACAGCAGGCGCTCGGCCATGATGGTGCCGATCGGAACCACCACGTTGGCGGTGAAGGCGAAGGCAATGGGAAACCAGACCAGCGCCAACGCCGCCGCGGCGCTGCGGCGACGCAGCGCCAGTGCGACGCAGCAGTAAGCGGCCCACCCGATCACCGCCGCGTATCCGCTGATGAGCGACGGATCGGTCTGCGCGTAGCAACGGTCGAGCAGCAGCGGGTGAGGCCACAGCGTCAAACGCAAGTAGCTTCCCAGCAGCGCCAGAGCCTTGGGGATCCGCTCGAGCGCCGGCGCGTGCGCGAGCGGGTTGTCGACGAACTCCGGGGTCATCGCCACGCCGAGAGACGGCGTCGCCACAACCACCCACAACGCTAGAGCGGCGCCGGCTGCCGCCAGCGGAGCGGCCAATCTCACGCGTGGCCCGAGAGCCCAGCGGCTGGCGAGCAGCAGCAGCGCCAGACACGCGGCGCTCTCTTTCGCAAAGACCGCTACCAGCGCCGCGCCGAAGATCAGCAGACAGCGACCGGCCTTGGCGGCCCCACTCTCCGGCAGCGGCCGCGCCGCACTGCCGGTGGAGCGCGCCGGCGCGCGGATGCTGAGGACGAGCGCTGTTAGCACCCCGAGTGCGGCCAGCAACTCGGCACGTCCCACCACCGCGACCACCGCATCGACGTGGACGGGGTGCACGGCGAACAACGCGGCAGCAACCAGCGCGCCCTGCGGCGACAGCGAAATCCGTGTTGCCAAGACCCACACCAGCAGTGCGACGAGGGTTGCCAGCACCACGTTGGTGCGGTGGAAGGCCAGCGCTCCGGGGTCGTTCCAGAGCCGGTCCAGGTCCAGCGAGGCAAGCGTCGCCTGGCGCCCGGTCACCCAGTGGCGAGACGTGAAGAAACTGCCCAGTCCTTCTTCCCAGAAAGGCTGTCGTTCCACCACGACCGCAACGTCGTCGTAAACGAACTGGTAGTGCAGCGAAGCGGCCGCGGTGGTCCACACCAACGCGGCCAGCAGCAGGCACGAAGCGCAAGGGCCGAGTCGGCGCACACGCCGAGACTAGGAGTCAGACTGAGGGATGGCAACTCGGCGGGAAACCATCCGGAGCACTCGAAGCGGGCACAGCCGCTTGCCCTACCGGCGCGGCGGTCAGTTCATGTCCCACCGCCGCGCCAGTCTCACCCGCGGAGCCGGCTCAGGCCGGCTCCGTCAGTGCGTCCCACTCCTTGCTCGCTTCGGTCTCGGCCTGGTAGGACCAGCCGGTCATCAGTCCGAGCGCGAACCAGACGAAAGTCGCCACGCCGCTCAGGAAGATCGTGTCTCCGACCAGGCGCATCCAGCGCAGGTTCTGAAGCAGTGGCTGCTGCAGGAACTCGGCGCTGCGCGCATACCACAAGCCGGTTTCCACGCTCGCCCACGCCTGCGCGATGCCGATCGGCAGCACGCTCAGCAGCACCATCAGCGCAAGCCCGACGTTCATCGCCCAGAACGAGTAGCTGAGCGCGCCCTCACGCCACGGCTGCTCGGAGCCGAGCCGGCGCATGATCAGCAGGATCAGTCCGAGCGAGAGCAGACCGTAGACACCGAACAGCGCGGTGTGCGCGTGCACGGGCGTCGTGTTCAGGCCCTGCAGGTAGTAGAGCGCGATCGGCGGATTGATCAGGAAGCCGAACAGACCGGCGCCCACCAGGTTCCAGAACGCCACCCCGACGAAGAAGCGGATCGGCCAGCGATAGGTGACCATCCATTGCGCCTTGCCCTGCATGCGCAGCGTGTCGATCGCCTCGCGGCCGATCAGCACCAGCGGCACCACCTCCAGAGCGCTGAACATCGCACCGATGGCGGTAACCGAAATCGGCGTGCCGCTGAAATACAGGTGATGGAAAGTGCCGGGGATACCGCCGAGCAGGAAGATCGTGGTGGCGGCGATGAAGCCGCGCGTTGCCACGGTCACGCGCACCAGGCCGAGGGTCGTGAACAGGAAGGCCATCGCTCCGGTGGCGAAGACTTCGAAGAACCCTTCCACCCACAGGTGGATGACCCACCATCGCCAGTACTCGCTGACCGCGAGGTGCGACCTCGCTCCGTAGAAGAGGCCCGAGCCGTAGAGCAGGCCGATGGCGACCACCGAGGCCGTGAGCAGGCTGATGATGCCGTGCTGCGCCGTTCTGGCCCGCAGCGCCGGCCACAGGCCGCGTAGCATCAGCACCAGCCACAGGATGAGACCCACGTACAGCGCGATCTGCCAGAAACGGCCGAGGTCGACGTACTCGTAGCCCTGATGTCCGAACCAGAAACCGGCTGTCAGGTTGGTGAAGTGCTGCTTGATCGACAGCCACTCGCCGGCCAGCGAGCCCACCACCACCACGAGCAGCGCACCGAACAGCAGGTTGACGCCCGCGCGCTGGAAGCGCGGCTCGCGCCCGCCGATAACAGGTGCCAGGAACAGCCCGGCCGCCAGGAACGAAGTGGCGATCCAGAACAGTGCGAGCTGTATGTGCCAGGTGCGCGCGACCGCGTAGGGCAGCAGCACGGAGAGGTTCCAACCGTAGAACGAGTCGCCTTCGACAGCATAGTGCGCGAGTGCGCCGCCGAGCAGCACCTGCACCGCGAACAGCGCGACGACTACCGCGACGTACTTGCCGAGCGCGCGCATCGACGGCGTCGGCACCAGCCTGGCCAGCGGATCTCGCTCCGGGACACGAACCGGCTCTTCGCCGGCGCTGCGCACCGAGTGGAACCAGACCATCGTGGCAACGGCGCCGAGCAGCAGCACGATGCTCAGCAGCGACCAGACCACGCTGGCGGCGGTCGGCTCGTTCCCCACCAGAGGCTCGTGCGGCCAGTTGTTCGTGTAGGTAAAGCTCTGCCCCGGCCGCTCGGTCACGCACGCCCACGAGGTCCAGAAGAAGAAGTTCGCGAGGCGCTCCAGGCGTGCCGGGTCGGTGATGGCGTCGTCGTGCAGCGCGTAGCTTTTTCGCAGTCCGTCCAGGCTCGGATCGCCGCCGAACAGTGCGCTGTAGTAGTCGGCGTTGGCGCGCATAGCCTCGGCGCGGGCATCGCTGACCACCAGCACGCCGGTTTGCGCATCGACATGATTGCCGCGCAACTCGCGTCGCAGACGCAGCTCCAGCGCCCCGCGCTGCTCGGTAGTGAGTTCGGCCAGCGCGACGCCGTGGTCGCGGTGGCTCCATACCTCCAGCAGCGCGATGGCCTCGCGATGCAGCCAGTCGGCCGACCAGTCCGGTGCCTGGTAGGCCCCGTGGCCCCAGATCGACCCGATCTGCTGGCCGCCGATGCTCTGCCAGACCTGCTGGCCATCCAGGATCTGCTCGCTCGTCATCAAAGTCCGTCCGGACTCGGTCACCACTGCCGAGGGAATCGGCGGTGCCTGCCGGTAGATCTCGCGGCCGAAGAAACCGAGCAGCAGAAATCCGCCACCGACGACCGATACCAGAGCCGCCCAGGCGGCCTCATTGCTTCTCACTTGCAGTCCTCCTCGTGAAGCACCTTCGGGAACAGCACGTTGTTCTCGAGGTGGATGTGGAGCATCAGCTCCTGCTCGAGTTCGAGCAGGCCCAGATACAGAGCGGACCAGGTCGCGCACGCTTCGGGCGGCGCGGTGTAGTTGCATGTCAGCGAGTCGAGCTTGGCCAGGTTGCGGGCGTGGTCGCGATGCTCGCCTTCCATGACCTGGACGGGCATGCGCGCGGCGCGTGTGGCCCCGCTTTGGATGAGCGGGAACAGCACCTGCTCCTCCTTCTGCATGTGCATCTCGAGTTCCTCGCGCATGCGCTCGACGTGATCGGCCAGGCCGCGCGGACACGAGGCCTTGCCCGCGTGTACCTGCTCGACCTTGCGCGCCATCGGCAGCAGCCGCGCCAGCTCCTGGCGATGAGGGCGGTGGAAGCGGGCAAGGATGTGTTCGACGAGGTCGCCGGCGGCGCGCCGGTCCCAGCGCGCGAGGGGCGCAGGCCCCGGCGCTTCGCGCTCGATCTCGGCCAGCAGGGCTTGCGGATCCAGACCTCGGTCGGCGCAGGCGGTGGCCAGGTCACGCTGCCCCCCGCAGCAGAAGTCGAGGCGGTGGCGTTGGAACACGCGCGACGCGCCGGCTCGCGTGGTGGCGAGCTGGGCCAGCCGCTGGCTCGTACTGATCTCTTCTATGGATAGCTGTGGCATCGCGGGCTCCTTGGCGAAGCTGGATTGCTGTCGTCCAAGCAGGGACCGTGCCGGGGGACAACTCTTGAAAAATCAGCTTGTTCCGAGTCCGCGTTGTCGTTATCACTCACGGCGGAGCGTGCGATATACACAACGCGCGTTGCTCAAATGACAACAACGCCTCGCCTCGACGACCTGCTTCCCATCGCGCTCGACATGAGCGCTTCTCTGACCTCGGCAGACCGCGCCCAGCGCCTGGTCGACGCCGTCATGCGCGCGCTGCCCTGCGACGCGGCGGTGTTGCTGCGGCTCGACGGCCGCGACCTGGTCCCGCTGGCGGCGCGCGGCGTCTCCGCCGATGTGCTCGGGCGGCGCTTTTCGCGCGATGCCAATCCGCGCCTCGACATCATCTGCAACGCGCCGGCGCCTACCGTGTTCCCGGCCGCAAGCCCGCTGCCCGACCCCTACGACGGCCTGATCGGCGGACTGACCGAGCACCGGGTCCATTCGTGCGCCGGGCTGCCGCTCGTCGTCGAAGGCGTGCTGGTCGGAGCGCTGACCGTCGATGCGCTCACCCCCGGTGCCTTCGACGGCATCGAGCAGGGCTTCCTCACGCATCTGGCTGCGCTCGCCGCCGCCGCGCTGCGTACCGCCGCACTGATCCACGCGCTCGAACAGCACTCGCGGCGCCAGGGAATCGTCGTGCGCGACATGGTCAAGGAAGCGCTCGATCACCAGGGCGGTCTGTTGATCGGGCGCAGTGAGCGTCTGGCGCGGCTTCGCCGGGAAATCGACCTCGTGGCTCGCTCGGAGTTTCCGGTGCTGGTCAGCGGTGAGACCGGCGTGGGCAAGGAACTCGTCGTACGCATGCTGCACAGCCGCTCCGCGCGCGCCGATCAGCCGCTGGTCTACGTCAACTGCGCGGCGCTGCCCGAGTCGATCGCCGAGAGCGAGCTCTTCGGCCACAAGAAGGGAGCCTTCACCAGCGCCGACGAAGACCGACTGGGTAAGCTGCGCGTTGCCGATGGCGCGACTCTGTTCCTCGACGAGATCGGCGAGCTGCCGCTGCACATCCAGCCCAAGCTGCTGCGCGCTCTGCAAGAGGGAGAGGTGCAAGCGGTCGGCGCGGATCGTCCCATTCACGTGGACGTGCGCATCCTGGCTGCGACCAACCGCAACCTGGAAGCGGAGATGGCCGCGGGCCGCTTCCGCGCCGATCTCTTCCACCGCCTCGACGTCGGTCGCATCGAAGTGCCGGCGCTGCGCGAGCACGCCCAGGACATCCCAGAGCTTGCCGGGCACTTTGCCGATCGCGCCCGCCAACGACTGGGCACCGGCAGCATCCGCATCAGCCCCGATGCGCAGGCGGCGCTGATGCGAGGAAGCTGGCCGGGCAACGTGCGCGAGTTGGAGAACCAGATCTATCGAGCGGTGCTACGTGCGTCGGGACGCGCTGCGAGCGGCACGCCGGTGGTGGTACGCGCGGCGGACGTCGGCGAGGTCGGAGCTGGTGAGGTCACACCGGCGAGACTCGATCAGACCCAAGCCGACGTTCCCGCGGGTTTGTCGCTGCGCGAGGCGGTGCAGGAGTTTCAGCGGCGCGTCATCAAAGCGGCTCTGCGCGAACATCGCGGCAACTGGGCAGCCGCAGCGCGGGCTTTGGGAATGCACCGCAGCAACCTGTTCCACATGGCCGGGCGGCTGGGGCTGGACGATGATGGGACAGAGCGCTCGGGAAGCGCCGCTCCCGATCCGCCGCGCACGTCAGGCAAGTGACGGCGCCTTCTGGCGGAAGCGGCCGCCGCCGCAGTTCAATGTGCGAGGCTCTGCTGGCGGGATGTCACCGGTGATCTGCCGGTCCACCTCTTGAACGCCCTGGAGAACGCGGAGACCTCGGAGAAACCCAGCATGTAGCTGATCTCGGTGACCGGGATCTGCGGATTCAGAACGTACTGCTCGGCAAGTTCGCGTCTCACCACGGCGAGCAACTCGGTGAAGCTGGTGCGTTCTTCGGCGAGTCTGCGCTGCAATGAACGCGTGCTCATCGAGACCGCCTTGGCGATCACGTCCTCCGCCGGCGTTCCCGAGGGCAGCTCGTCGATCATCGCCCTCTTCACGTGCGAGATCAGGTCGTCCTCGCGCAGGCTCTTGACCATCCGGTCGAGCACCTCGTCGTTGCTGCGCGCCAGCTCGCGGTTGGACGCGAGAAAAGGCCGGTCGACGTCGTCGAGGGCGAACGAGATCCGCCACTGCGGTGCGCCGAACACGACCGGACAACCGAAGAGTGCGGTATGCTCGGCAGGATCCTCTCGCACAGTGTAGGTGAACGCGACTTCTATCGGATTGAGTGCGCCATCGGCGCCGGTACGACACAGATCGACCAGGATCGCCGCGCGCACATCCTCCATCACGCATTGTGCGTCGTCTTCCACGCGCACCGTCGTGCACAGCAGATCGAGTCCGTCGCTGTGCCGCTCGAGCCTCATCGAAAGCGCACTGTTGATGACGACGTGATAACGCACCAGGCGCTCGAGCGCCGTACGCAGGTTCTGACTGGCGAGAAACACCACCGCGAGTCCGTGAAAGTCGGTCGCTCTGTAGAACTTCACGGCTCCCAGGCCGAGATGACTCTTGCCGGTGAGTTGCACCGCGCGCTTCCACGCGATCGCCACTCGATCGAAAGGAAAGCGCGCGCGGGGTTCCTCGATCAGCGCGGAGTTGAGACCCGCTTGTCGGAGAAGTTCGAACCCGTCGATCTGGTAGCTATCCAGCAGGCGACACAGGATCCGGACTTCGGACGCTAGGAACGTTCCGATCATCGACAGCGCTTCCGCACGGGTGGTAGGCGGATTGGCGTCGCCGGTCAAGCGGTTGGCGTTTCGGGTCAAGCGGGACGAGTCGCGAATTCGTAACATCTCCTGGCCACGAACGATTGTCAGCGCGGCCGAAAAACGGCTCCCCGGCGCGGAAAACACCGGGAACCGCCAACGCGACGCGCCAGCCAGGAGAGTTGCACGATGTTCCACAATAGATCTGCGAGCGAAGAATTCGGACTCTTTGTTCCCTCCGAGATGAGCAAAGAACCGGAGCATCGCCTGATGCTCGCCGTCCTCGAGGAAGCGCTCGCGACGTTCCAGCGCGGGCTGAACTCGACCGTAGCGGTAGAGCGCAAAGACCTGTTCAAGGTGATGCAGTGGATCCGAAGCCGCGACTGCGAGTGGCCCTTCTCGTTCGAGAACATCTGCTCGACTTTCAGGATCGATCCCGACTACGTTCGGCAGGGGCTCGCGGCGATGCAGCGCAGCGCGTTCGAAGAGCGCGCGAGCACCAAGCGACGCAGAGTCAGGCGCGAGCGGATCTACGACCGGCGCGCGTGGAGAGGGCAGGTCGGCGGGTCCTGACGGTGTGTCGGTGATGCTTGCGCTGCGCCGCTTGTCTTGTCCGCCGCCTCACCCGATAGATGGAGCGGCGGGCGGGAAGGCGCTACGAGATGACGATTCTTTCGCGCGCGTTGGTAGCAGCGATAGCGGCGGCCGCCGTGTGGACGGCCGCCGCCGTTGCGACTACCTGGACCGCGCTGCCCGCGCTGCGAACGGATTTCTATTCGAGCATCCCGCGCGACCAGGTCGGCACATTTCAGCGACGCGTCGGCGTGATGACCTCGGCGGGCGCTGATTGGATCCACGCCGGCTGGATCGCCGACCCCGAGCGCGAGAGCTACCGGGTATCGCTTCGAAGCGGAGACGAGGCGTGGAGCCCGGTGACGACGACGCGCTATGGTTCGGCGCTGGTTGGCGATCTGCGCGCCGGCAGCGACTACGAAGTGCGGGTCGAGGCGGTCGCGGAAGCGGCGGGCGCCGCGGCGCGCGAGCTCGGGACAGCGACGGTTCGCACGACGGTCGAGCCCGGCCCTCTGGAGCGACCGGTCATCGCCGGGCCCTGGCGAAGACTGTTTCGACCCTCCAAGGCCGGCAACTACGTCAACGATCACACGGTGTTTCGCGATGCGTCGGGACGCTGGCGAGTGCTCGGCATCACCGGCCCCGGGCGCGGCGACTACAACGCCGAGTTGCGCCTGGCGCAGGGACTCGCGCCGGATCGCGCCGCGCCGCTTGCGGCCCAGGTGCCCGGTGGCGCAACCTCGCCGCCGGCCCCGCTCACTTTGCGCGAACTGCTCGCGGCCGGCGGCATGACCGAAGACGAACCGGTCGCCGATTTCCGTCGGCCGGCGTGGGCGCCGCACGTGATACGCGAACACGGCGGTCTGTTCCATCTGTACTGGTCGCCGCACCGGCTCGCACACGCGGTCTCGATCGACGGTGCGCACTGGTATCGGCGCCCCGACGCGATCGCGCTGCCGAGCGGCTGGTTCTTCCGCGATGCGATGCTGCTCGAAGTGGCCCGCGGCCAGTGGCTTCTGTATGCCACCGCGCGCGGCTGGTGGTACTCGCGGGTGGATTTGTACCAGTCATTCGATCTCGATCACTGGCAACACATCGGAGTAGCCTGGCAGGGGCAGAGCGGAAGCGAGCGCAACGCGCTGGTCTCCTCGGCCGAGTCGCCGTTCGTGGTCGCCCGCGGCGGGCGCTACTACCTGTCGATTACCTACAACAACGAGACCGGCATTGCGGCACCGCTCGCGCTCGCACTCGGGTACTGGACCGGCGGCGCGCGCGCCTACAACGACACGCTGGTGTTCGCCTCTGGCGATCCCTACGAGTTCGGCACCTGGCGCGGTCGCGGCCGCGCGTCTGGGCTGGTCGCCGAGCTCGAGGCCCATGCGCCAGAGATAGTCCGCGATGACGCCGATGATGCCTGGTACGTGACGACGTGCGGCTGGCCGCTGGCGGCCACTCTTACCAGCGGCGAGGTCGCCGCGGCGCCGCTGCGTTGGGAACCGGTGACGCGCTGAACGAACACTCGCCGGCGTTCGTTGCTGGATCCGGCGGGTGTGACAAAAGGGTCGCGGCAGCTCCCGACACCGCAAGCAGGAGAACCGCAATGCCCCGAACTCTCGACCCGTCCAGCCCCTATTGGATCGACAACCCCGCCCGCCTTCGCGATCTGCAAAGCGCGATGGCCAGGCGCGGCCTCGACGCCTACCTGGCCACGCGACCGCGTTCGTTCAGCTTTCTGCTCGACGCGTTCGTCCCGTGGCGCAGCTATCTGCTGATCCCGGCTGTGGGCGATCCGGTTCTCTACACGTTCCTGGTCGATGCAGCGCGCATCGGCGACGAGACCTGGATCGGCGCCGACCGCGTTCGTCCCTACTTCCCGATGGAGGGACAGGACCCGATCTCGCTGATCAAGTCGTGCCTGACCTCGGAGTTTCGTATCTCGCGCGGCAGGCTCGGGGTCGAAGACGGGATTTCCACCTTCACACCCGAGGGTCATCTGACACACTACGAGTACCAGGCGCTGGCGGCGGCGCTGCCCGGGTGGGAGTTCGTCAATTCGCACGACCTCGTCGATGCGCCATCGGTGATCAAGGACGCCGGCACCGTCGCGCGCTTTCGCGAGGCCTCGCGCATAGTCGACGTCGGACACGAGGCTGCCCGCGAAGCTCTCGAGCACGGCGGCTGGCAAGGCATGACCGAGACCGTCATCGCCGGCATCGCAGCGCTGGCGATGCGGCGTGCCGGCAGCGTTTCGGAATGGAACTTCGCCGGCCTCAACGAGATCTCCTCGGGTTATCGTACCGGGCTGGGCGCCTGCACGCCGCCGACCACTCGCGAGATGCGCGCCGGCGAGCCGCTGATGCTCGATTTCCACTCGATGTTCATGCTCGCGCTCGGCGACCACTCGCACAACTATCTGATCGGGCCGACGACGCCGGTGCTGCGCCGCCATGGCGACAACTTCGTCGAGCTGGTGTCGACGGTGCTGGCCGCCTACCGCGCCGCAGTCACGCCGTCGCAGCTCATCGGCTTGATGATGGACCGGGCCGCAGCGCTCGGATGCGCGCAGTTCGTGCTGCCAGCCTGCGAGCACGGAATCGGTCTGTTCGGCGACGAATGGCGCATCGGGCCGGCCGATGCGGGGCCTTTCCCGTACTGGACCGCGCCAGACCATGCCTACGCCGAGGGCGAACTGCTGATCTGCGCGATGCAGTACGTGGCGCCTGGCGACGGGGTGGGCTTTCGGTACGAGAACCCGATCCTGATCGGCAAGGACTCGTGCGAGACGCTGTCGAAGTATCCGCTCGGGATCGAGGAGATTTACTGACGAGACGCGCGCGACGCGAGGCGGCGCCGGCGCGGTGATCCGTGCACGGCGCCAGCGCGTCACGCCGCCGAGCGTTGGCAGCGCATCCCTGATCGGCAGGCGGCGCTTGCGCCGCGCCGCGCGGTCTCGCCGGCGCGTGTGCAACTTGCGCTCAGGCCGGCAGTTCCACGAAGAAGGTCGCACCGTGGCCCGGCGCGCTGGTGGCCCAGACCCGTCCGTCCATACGCTGCACCGCCTTGCGTACCAGCGCCAGTCCCACTCCGGTGCCGGGGTACTTCTCGGTCTTTTCCAGGCGCTGGAAGATCTCGAAGATTCGATCGTGGTGCCGCATGTCGAAGCCGATACCGTTGTCGCGCACCCACAAAACGGCCTTCCCCCCGTGCGCCTCGGCTCCTATCTGGATGATAGGAGGTTCGGCATCGCGGCTGAACTTGAGCGCGTTGCCGATCAGATTGCGTAGCACCATCGCCAACCCGTCGGGGTCCGCGTGCACATGGATGGCAGGGACCTCCACTTCGACCACCGCGCCGCGGTCTCGGATCTCGCTTTCCCGTTCGGCGGTCAGGCTGCGCACCAGAGTGTCGACCGCCAGTCTATCCCGCTCGAGGGTCTGCCGCTCCATCCGCGAATAGTCGAGCATGTCCTGGATCAGTCCGTGCATCTGGCCGATGCCCTCGTGGATACGTTTGAGCACCGCGTGCGCGGCCGGATCGAGTTTGTCTCCGTGATCTTCGTCGAGAATCCGGCTGTAGCCGTCGATGCGACGCAGTGGGGCTTTGAGATCGTGCGAGACCGAGTAGGCGAACGCATCGAGTTCCTTGTTTACGGCTTCGAGCTGCGCGGTACGCTCGGCCACGCGCTGCTCGAGCTCGACGTTGAGGCGCCGGATCTCGGCGTCCACCCGGCGCTGGAGGGTGACGTCGGTAGCCAATACCAGCTCGGCGCGGCGGCCGTCGAAATCCAGCCCGTGCGACCGCAACTCGACGTCGATGATGTTGCCGTTCTTCAGGCGGTGACGCCAGGCGCCGGTCTGGCCCAGCCCGACGCTCACCGCGGCCACGTCGGCGAGCAGTGTCGCCACCTCTTCGGCGGGGTGAAGGTCCTTAATAGTCATCCCCAGGAACTGGTCACGGGTGTAGCCGTAGTGCGCGATAGCGGCGTCGTTGACCGCGAGAAACGCCAGGGTCTCGACGTCGTACGCCCACATCGGATGCGGGTTGGCTCGGAAGAGTTCGCGGTAGCGGGTCTCGCTCTCGCGCAAGGCCTCCTCGACCTGCTTGCGCTGGGTGATGTCGCGCACCAGCGCCATGATGTGAGGGCGACCCTCGATGATGCCCTGCTGCACTCCGACTTCGACCCAGAACAGCGTCCCGTCGCGTCTCTTGGAATGCCATTCGAATACCGGCGTCTCGCCGCGCTGCACTCTGGCCAGCAACGCCGCCACCTGCCGCTCGGTGTGGGGGCCGGCGTCGGCGCCGAGGTCGGAGAACGAAAGTCGGCTCAGCTCTTTGCGGCTGTAGCCGTACATTCCTTCCATCGTCGCGTTGACATCTATGAAAGCGGCGGTCTTGGTGTCGCACAGGAAGATGCCGTCGCCCACGCCGTCGAAAATGGTGCGGAAACGATGCTCGCTGCGCTGCAATTCTCCGAGCAGCCGCGCGTAGGCTCTCAAGGTACGGCGGGTGAGAAGGAAAACCAGTACGGCCGTGGCCAGGACGAAGGCCCAGTCTTTGTAGGCGATCAACAGACCGCGCGCCGCCGGGTCGGCGACGATGGCGCTCAAGAAGGCGTCTGCGACAGGCATCGACAGGCCGGCGAACAGGCCGTAGCCAGCGGCGGCGCGGAGCGCCTGCTTGTGGTGTTCGTCCATCCCTCGCTGCCTCCGAACGGGAACGCGGCATCAGGAACGAAACGGCGATGATCCGTCTACCATACCCGCAGGCGTTTGCGACGAGAGGCTGCGCCGGCGCTCAGCACTTCTCCACGTCCACTCGTACGTGCCGATCGGTGGGAACCGGTTGCCACGAGAATAAGCGGAAGGCCAGGTGGCCATACCCCGAGGCCAGGCCGAGCCATTTCATCTGGCCCGGTTCGAGATCGGCCTGGCTTTTCCAATCTTCGTGCATGAACGGCTCGAAGCCGTTGTAGACGATCACCTGTCCGGGGCGGCACGATGGGGTGAGTTTGGCCGCGATCCGCATTTCGCCGACGTCGCTGCGGATTCTGACGCGATCGTCGTCGGCGATGCCGAGGGCAACGGCGTCGCGGTCGTTCAGGAACACGAAGGGCTCGCCGCGATGCGTGTTGGCGAGCGTCTTGCTGGTCATGTTCATCGAGTGGACGCTCCAGCGGTTGTGTCCGCTGGTCAGGATGAAGGGGCGCGCGGCTCCGCCGTGGCTCGGGGATTCCTTGTGCGTCGGCAACGCTTCGCCAGCTTCCAGGAACCATTCGTGGTCTATGTAGAACTGCGCCCGCCTGGTCAGCGTATCGTACGGAACCTTGTCTTCGGTATGCCAGCGAAACGGATTGTGGACCTCGTCGGGTCGCAGGGTGGAAGCCTGCGAAACCCCGTGGCCGACCATTCCCCAGCCGGTGAAGCGCACTGCGCCTTTGTCGCGCAGGGTTTCGAGCGTGGTTCCGGGCGGCAGCACGCCGTAGGCGGCGTTGTCGCGGATGGTTTCGTCGAAATGGGTCTCCTGGTCTCGCAGCGCGCCTCCCAGCGTTGCTTGTGCAGACAGTCCGACCAGGCTGCGCGTGTTGCCGCTGCGGTCGCTGAATTCACCGAGGCCTCGCGCGGCCGCGCGTTGTTCGATCGCTTCGACCAGGCGGATGCCGATCTCGTGGTCCGAGAGCGACTCGCCGGCGGGGGGCACCACCCGGTCGGCGAGAACGCAGTTCAGATGGTGTACCGAAGGCATGGTCATCTGGACTTTCTCGTGATGCTGGGCGGCGGGGAGGATGTAGTCCGAGTACATGCCGGTGGTGTTGATGCGCGTGTCGACGGAAACGATCATCTTCAGCTTCGGCCACAGGTGTTCGAGCAACAACGTGGAGCCGCCGCGATGGCGGCGTAGCGCGTTGCCGCCGGATTCGAAGAAGACCCGCGGCTCGACGGTCGGATAGACGCCCGGCAAGCTGCCGTCCCACCATCCGTTCGCGGCGGCTTCGCCCAGATACTCGCCGAAACTGCGCTTCATCGACGGGTCGTGGTTGGCCGGATCGTTCCAGCGCTCCTTGACGCCGTACTGGTGGTACCAAAGGAACACCGGCGCGACGACCTTTCCCATTCCGGCCATGTCGCTGGCCATGACCGCGGCGCGGTTGATCAGCATTTCCTGCGTTACGGTCGGATCGCCGCCGGCGAGCATCCGCGACATCTGGTTGACGTTGCCGATGAACTTGCGAGCGGCGTCTTGCCCCGGGCTGCCCTTGCGGGTGACGAAGGCGCCGCCGTCGAGCCCGAGCACCGCCCACGCGCGCGTCCCGGTGCCCTTCTTGCCCCAGTTGCCGGTCAGACCCAGCAACAGCGCCATCGCGCGTTCCATCAGGTCGCCGTGATAACACTTGCCCGAGTTGCAGCCGCAGAAGATCTTGGTGCGCCGCGTGGCGACCTTGCGCGCCAGCTTGCGGATGTTGTCGGCGTTCAGGCCGCATATCGCGGCGGCCTTCTCGGGCGTGTAGGCGTCCAACTCGCGTCGCAAGCGTGCCATCACCGGCTCGACCTGAATCGTCGTCCCGTCCGCCAGAGTAACGGCGTAGATCCCGTCGAGAGCCGGGTCGGCGCCGGCCAGTGCCAGCGTTCCGCGCGGCGCAAGCGCGAGCTGATCGGTTGCGCCGTCCCACCAGAAGAACTGGTCTTCGCGCTCACCCGGGTCGATATCGTTGCCGCGCAGGAAGCGGCCGTTGTCGGTGCGGACCAGGAGTGGAAGATCGGTCTGCTCCTGCACGAAACGCCGGTTGTGGAGCTTCGCTTCGATGATCACCTGGCACATCGACAGCGCCAGCGCGGCGTCGGTGCCGATCCGTACCGGCATGTGGTAGTCGGCGTGAATCGCCGAGGGACTGTAGTCGGGCGCGATCGTCACCACTTCGCCGCCGTTGTAACGGGCCTCGGCGAGGTAGTGATAGAAAGTGATGTAAGTGTAGACGGGATTAGAGTGCCAGATCAGCGTCAGCTCCGCCAGAAACCAGTCGTCCATCGAAGCGACGGGATTGAACATGCCCCACGTCAGATGGAATCCCGGACTGAAATCGTGAAATTCGGCGCTGCCATCGGTGGTGGTGGCTCCGAGAAGCCCCCCGAACAGGCGCGCCGGGGCGCCACCGAGTTCCGGGGTCATCGGTACGATCACCGACTCGGGGCCCTGTTCCTGGATTGCATCGAGGATCGCATCGGCGATCTCTCCGAGCGCGGTTTCCCACGACACGCGCTCGAACTTGCCGTCGCCGCGTTCGCCGCTGCGCCGCATCGGGTAGAGCACGCGGTCGGGAGCGTCGAGCAACTGGGACCAGCAGGCGCCTTTCTGACAACCCATCGGGTTCATGTCGGGGATGCCCGCCTCGATCTGAGGCAGGATGCCGGCCTGTTCTTCGCGCAGGATCTTGCCGTCCTTCACGTACACGTGCAGCGGGCAACCCGATGGGTAGCAGTCGACGTTGTGGCTGCCCCACGCCACCCGGTCCCACTTCCACTTGTTCCGGTAGGCGTCGGCCCACGGTCCTTCGGTTTTCCGCATGGTGTTGCTCCTCAGTGCCAGCGTATTATACGGATGGCCCCCGCGGTGCGATGACGCAGACCTTCGATGCAAGTGACCGTGGTCACGTAAGAGGCGGAGCGCGGATGGGGATCGAACGCGGCGACGCCGGAAAGAGAGGATCCTTCGATGAAGAACGAACCGAGGCTCGAACTGCTGTGCGAATACTACGCGACGCTGAAGGATCCGGTGGTGGTCGGCAACGGGCCTTACGGCATGCGGCAGATCTACGACATCACCGGCGGTGAGGTTACCGGGCCGCGCCTGCGCGGGCGGATCCTGCCGAGCGGCGCCGACTGGATTCTGCTCGGCGCCGATGGAGTCGGCCGCCTCGATGTCCGCGGCACCATCGAGACCGACGACGGCGCCCACATCTACATTTCGTACACCGGCGTGCTGCACATGACCGAGAACGTGCTGCAGGCGCTGGCGGGCGGCGGTCTGAGCGAGTTCGGAGAGACCTACTTCTACGTCAACCCGCGCCTGGAGACCGGCGATCCGCGTTACGCGTGGCTCAACGGTCTCTTCATCGTCAACCAGGGCCGCGTGGGTCCGAGCCGCGTCGAATACCGCTGCTATCAGGTAAAGTAGCTGTCCGTCAGTTCCTGGAGCGGGCCACGAGCGCGCGCAGCCGCGGCCCGAGGATTTGATCGATCCGCTCGGCGACGCGGCGGTTGCCGTTGGCGGTCACGTGGCAGACGTCGATGTAGGTGTACTCATCGCCGTCGAAGATGTCGGTGAAGTCGTAGGCCCAGTCGGCGCCGGACTCGGCCAGCAGCCGCTGGATGATCGGGTAGACGAGAGCCTGCTCGTTGCGCGGCGAAGAGTCTTCGGGGCTCAGATGATCGACGCGCGCAGATCCGAGCGAGGCGACCGGCTGCAAAATGGCGATGAAGTCGGCGCCGCCCTGGCGTGCCACCGCGCGGGCGATCTTCCAGTTGTTGACCATGGTTTCGGCGACCCGCTGCGCGTACTCGGCAGATTGGTGGCAGCGTGTCGCGTACGGCCCCGGATCGCTGAGCAGTCGTCTCAGCGCCTTGCCGGAAAGAAGCTCCTGTAGAGGTCCGGCCAGGTCGTTCCAGATCCACGACGTCGGTTTGAGCAGGCGCTCGATCTTGCGCGCGTGGACGTGGCCGTTGATTTCGACGTCGGTGCGGCAGTAGTTCACCGCGTCGTTGTTGCCGTCGTAGGAGACGACCAGATCCATCGGCTCGTTCTGGTTTACCAGGTTCACCAGTTGGGCCAGGTCCTGGCGAGTGGAGAAGCCGGACTCGCCGTGATTGACGACTCGGAAGTCCGGCTCCAGCCGGTTGAAGAACGCCGGGATCGTCTGATCGTCCTCAACGCCGGTTCCCCACATCGCCGAACCGCCGAAGAACCGCACCGTTCCCACCGGCGCCTGCGTCGAAGCCGGCATCATTGCGCGGTCACCATCGGGGCGCACGGTGACCGCCTTCCCGTGGTACTCCGCCCGTCGCCATTCGACGAACGGCACATAGCGGGTCTCCAACTGGTTGAACTCGCCGAGAACCTGACGGGCCCACTGTTTGTCGGGGTAGTTCGGCAGTCCGGCACGCTCGTCGGACGGAAGTACCAGACTCCGGTATATGCGGCGCCCGTCCAGAATCACCGAGGCGAGCAGATTGAGCACCGCAAGCAGTACGACCACGAGCGCCGTGTTGAACATGACTCGCCTGCCGAAACTGGGTTTGCGACTCATCGGCTCTTGCTCCTTGGGTCCGGCCTTGCAGCGCTGGAGCTGCGCCCGCAGGTACAGTCTCGGAGCACTTGCAGGTAGCGCTCGGCCGCGCGCGCGACCGAAAATTCGTCGGCACGCGCTCTCAGCATCTCCTTGGGCGGCGGCCGATCCAGCGTGTCGACGATCGCGCCGGCCAGGGCAGCGGCGTTGCCTACTTCGACCAGCGCGCCGTAGCGCCCGTCCGCCAGCAATTCGGCGACGCCGCCGGGGCAGCGCGTTGCCACTACCGGGCAGCCGCAGGCCAGTGCCTCCGAAGCGGCGTTGCTGAATCCTTCCCAGCGCGACGGCAGCGCCAGGACCGCCGCTCTTGCCATGGCGGGGAACGGGTTGCGCGCGAACCCGGGAAGCGAGACGTCGTCGGCCACGCCGAGCTCGCGCGCGAGCGCGAGCAGAGTCGAGCGCTGCTCGCCTTCGCCGAGAATCAGCAGCCGCGCGGGCCGCAGCCTCCGGACCTCGGCGAAGGCGCGCACCAGCGTTGCGAAGTCTTTTTGCGGCTTGAGCTTGCCTACTGCGAGCACCACCGGCGGCTGTCCGGCGGCGAACCACGGATGGTCGGCCGTCTCGCGCGCCAGCTCACGGATCTCATCGGCAGCGATCGGAAACGGGACCGTGACGATTCGCTCGCGCGCCACGCCGGTGAAGGCCGCGGTATCGTCCGCCAGTGCAGCGGCGATGGTGATGATGGCGTCCGCGCGCGGGTAGTAGTGGCGTATCAGCAAGCCGAGCAGGGGCCGCCCGCGCGCCGCCGTCGCACGCGAAACAGGTACGTTTACGCATGCGACGACCGGGATCGCACCGCGCGCGAGATCGCGCGCGGCCAGTGCTGCCAGGTTGGCCGGCGTCGAACTGGAGAGCATCACGTCGGGCTTCTCGCGGCGCAGGTAGCGCGCCAGCGAAGCCACCGAGGCCAGCATGGTCAGCGACTTGCGCCGCGCCACGCCCGGCAGCCGCGCTGCCGCCGGATCCAGTGCGAACAAGCGGGCAGTGGCCGGGACCTGGTCGCGGAACGCGCCGGCGCCACTCGGTACTACGACGTCGACGCGGTGGCCGCGACGCAGGAACTCGGCTGCGAGCGTGAGCGTCCTGCGCTGAGCGCCGCCGCCGGAAAGACCGGTCAGCAGCAGCGCGACGCGCAGCGGTGGGGGCTGGTTGGTCACCGAGGTCTCGACGGCGGCTGGCGCCGTCGTCACTCTGTATCGTTCTCGTAGAAAACGTACGGCGTCGAATAGTCGCTCACTTCAAAGTAGACCTTCTGCTCGCCCGGATCGACCCTGTAGTTCAGGTTGCGATCGTGGACGCCGTAGCCGAATCGGTAAGGCCGCGCCACCGCGCGCTTGCCCGACGTCGCCATCGCGGTGCTGAGCTTGTCGATCTTGATGAAGCGCATATAGACCTTGTCGCCGGTCATCACGTCGAGCACGCCGTTGGTCCCGGTCCAGTTCTGGACCGCGCGACCGAATTGGTTCTGGGATTCCTGAGTGCAGCCGGCGGCCAGCGTGGCCAGCAGCAAAGCGACCGCGAGCGATCCGCGCCGGGCGGCCGCGTCGACGGTCCTTGTTGCCGCGTTCCTGGTTGACGAGCGCGATAGCGGGATTCTCATGTCAGTTCTCCGGGCGGGGTATCGTTGCGGCTTAGGATGACCTGGTGGATTAGAGCACGAAACCGCAGCGCGTGTCATCGAAGGGGCCGGGTGCGTCATGCCTCGCATTCGGCTCGGACCGCGTTGCCCGCTATGGTCGAGCGATGACGCACCGAGCACCCGACCTCGCACCGCACGCCGATGACTTTGCGCCGCTGGCGCCGCATCGCGCAGAGCGTTTCGCCGCTTTCTATCCCGGCGAGCCGGAATACTTCCCGGGCCTCGTGGGCATTCGCCTGGAGGAAGTGCGCACCGATTACGCCCGCATGCGGCTGCCGTTTCGTGCTCAGCTAAATCATCCGGGTGGTGTCGTGCACGGAGGCGCGCTGGCCACGCTGATCGACACGGTGGTCGTGCCGGCCATCGGCGGCGGCTACGACGAGCCGCATCGCTACGCCACGATCGACATGCAGGTGCAGTACCTCGGTGCGGTGGCAGGCGAAGACCTGGTGGCCGAAGGCTGGGTGGTCCGGCGCGGACGCTCGATCGTCTTCTGCCGCGCCGAAGTGCTGACCGGCTCGGGAGTTCTGGTCGCGACCGGGACCCTCGTCTACAAGGTGAGCCGCGCCTGAGAGACAGCCGCCGGCGACCGCGCCGATTTTCCACACCGGAGCAGTACGATGCGCGTAGAAACCAGCCTTCCGCTCGGCAACTGGCGCGGGGTCGCAGATGCGGCCCGGCGTGCCGAGGCGGCGGGCTTTGACGGTCTGCGGACCTACGAGATCGCCAACGACCCTTTCGCGCCGCTGGCGCTTGCCGCCACCGTCACCGAGCGGGTGCGACTCGGCACCGCGATTGCGGTGTGCTTCCCGCGCAGCTACCACGGGGTGCTCGAGGCCCACGGTGCCGAGGACCTCGGCCACAAGCTCCACGCGATGTCGAAGGCCGGGCGCTGGAGCGAGATGGCGGCGGAGGTGCCGGACGACCTGTTGCGTGAGTTCGCGGCGGCGGCTCCGTACGAGGGCCTGGCCGCTGCCGTACGCGAGCGATTCGGTGGGCTCACCGACGCGATCACGGTCGACTTTCCGCCTTCGACGCCGGCCGGGCAGGTGGCCGAGTTGGTCGCGGACCTCGAGGCCATTCCGGCGGCGTTTCGATCGTTTCCGAGAGGCTGAACTGCCGGCTCCTGTAGCCGTCGTCCGAACTCCGACCGGTCGCGAAGACGAGCCATGTCGCAAGCCGCGACTTGACCCCCGCGGGGCGACCCCCGAGGCCCCCCCGCGGCGACGTCGCCACGAGTGGGTCGATAGGGTGGCTGTAGCGTGGCAGACCGCCGCGGGCCTTGCCATGCCGCGAAAGTTCAGACAAGGTCCCGAGCCATCTGTGCGCTAGGCGGGGCACGGGTTATGGTCGGGTGCTTGTGGGGTTCGTAGGGGCGGGGTCCCACAGGCCGGCGTTGTGGACGATTCTGTGGCAGCGCAGGCCAGGTGTACATCGGATAACAGGAACTCATCTCAGCAAGCTTTGGGGTTGGCTGGGCGAGCGACGAGGAGCGTGATGCTTCAACAGCAGTCGGCGAGATTGGTGCTACGGGGCGGTCTGTTTGTCGCGGTCGCGGCTGCGATGCTGGCATCGCCCGTCGCGTCGCGATCCGATAACGGCCCCGCGTGCGTCCAGGCGATGGCGCGATCGGTTGACCTCGTCACCTCAGTGCACGGTGTCGCGGTTCGCGACTGTGCGCGTCGCTACGCTCTTGGCCGGTTGCCCGGCACTGGCGACTTCCAGGACTGCCTGCTCCGCAAGGACGACGGTGCCGTGCGCCGTCACGCACTCGACGCGACGCTGCGACGGGCCTCGCAGGAGTGCGTTCCTGCGCCGGCCTTTGGCTATGTCGGCGCCGATGCGGTCAATCGAGCGGCCAGCGACTGGGAGTTTCAGATGGCCGGAGACGTATTCGGCCCTGCGATGGCCGACGCTCTGGTTACCGCGACCGACGACGCGGCCACGTACGCGTGCCAGTACGCGGCCATGCGCGGCTACAGCAAGCTGCGGACGGCAACGCTCGACGGGTTGGCGCGGTGCCTGCAAGTCCGCATCGCATCGGGTGCCGAGTGGGACTCGGCCATAGTGAGCGGCTGCATCGACGGCAGCGACAATGATCGGTTGGCGAAGCTCGAGCGCGCCGAGATCGCTTTCGAGACCGAACTGGGCGTTGCGTGCACGGGCGCGTCGGTGTCGCGCGCGTTTCCCGGCGTTTGCGCTTCGGCGCCTACCGCGACCGCGGCGTCTATCTGCATGATCGCTCCGGCGCGATGCCGCACGTGCCGTATGTCGGAGGTGGCACTCGGCGTGGTGTCCAACTGCGAGATCTTCGACAACGGTCAGGCCGATGGTTCGTGTCCGGCCGATACGAGTGCCTGCGGCAACGGGATCGCTGACTCCTCCGAAGAATGTGATAGTACCGATCTCGGCGGTCAGACTTGTACCGGGCTGGGATTCGCGCGCGGCAACCTGGCGTGCACCTCGGCGTGCAAGCTCGACACCAGCGGGTGCACACACTGCGGCGACGGCCTGGTCGGTCCCGACGAGCAGTGCGACGCAACCGACCTCGCGGGCGCCACCTGTCAGTCGCTGGGCTTCGAAGGCGGCGCGCTGACGTGTACGGACCAGTGCCGCTTCGACACGGCCGGTTGCACCGTGTGCGGCGACGGCGCGGTCGGCGGTGCGGAACAATGCGATGGGGCCGAACTGGCCGGCCAGAGTTGTGTGAGCCAGGGTTTCGACACCGGCACGCTGTCGTGCGGCGCCGACTGTCAATTCGACACGACAACCTGTTATCACTGCGGCGACGGGCGCGTCGATCCGGGCGAGCAGTGCGACGACACCAATCTCGGCGGCGCGACCTGTACCGACCTCGGCTTCGTCGCCGGACAACTCGGCTGTTCGCAGACCTGCAGCTACGACACCTCGTTGTGCTTCTCGGATTGCGACCAGAACAACGTGCCGCCCGCCAACCTGAAGTTCGGGATCGGCGATTCATTGTGGCTGATCGGCGACAGTATCACCCAGGCGTTCCACGAGCACCGGTATCACTACGGCAGGATTCTGCTCAAAGTGCTCGGATCGAGCTACTGCAACTACACCGACGGGTTCTCGATCTTCGCCGTCGGGCACAAAGGGTCCACTTACGCGCACTACGGGAGCTACGTACGCCACGCGCTTCCTACCCCTTCCGGAACCGGGCGGCAGTGGGTGATGTTCCAGGATGCCGGCAAGACGGTGAAGCTCGGCAATGACCGCTTCGAGCGGGCCGTACGCGGCGCGGTCGCCGCTACGCGCTTGATCGACCCCGACGCCGGCGTGCTGATAGGCACCACTCCCCCGCTGGAGGAAACGCCCGACCGGCCCGGGATCTGCCACTACTACAGCAGCATCTGCAACTTCGCGGCCCACAACGACATCGTCACGTCGCGTCTGGCCGGCGAATTGGCGGTGGATCCGATTCCGTGGAACGAGGACTTCTGCCGCCTGATGTGGCGTCGTCCCAACCTGCTGGATCTGCAGTACACGACCGATGGGATTCATCCGCGGGCGACCGGGGACCTGGGACTGGCGCTGTCGATCCTGAAGTGGGCCGGCGTGCCGCGTGCAGACCTCGTGCTCTCGGGTCTGCAGGACCTTCACCCCGACCTCACCCCCACGGAGGCGGGCGAGATTGCCGATTGGATCTACGACCCTGCGGTCTACGACTGCTCGGAGATCCTGGAGCCGTGCGGCTCGCCGGGCAGGGAGTGCGTGAACTATCTATCGACCGCCGGCCAGTGAGGCCGGCGCGGCCTGCGTCCGGAAACGACAGGCCGCGCCGCGATCGCTATCTGCGCAGTGAAGTCGGGACCTGTGGGTTCTTGCCGAGGCAAGTCCACGGCAGCGCTCCCTCTACGACGACCGGAACGCTGGCGCCGTCGTCGATGGTGAAGCGCAGCGTCAACGTCGTCGTCGAGCCGCGTCCCGCCGAGCAGTTCTGAGGCAACGCGATGGTGGCACCCAGCGTGTTGAGGATGAACGACGCCGGCAGCGTGCGCTGAGAGGGGATGTCGAGTCTGACTCTGGGTCTTACGTCAGGGGCGGTTTCGAAGGTCGCCGTCTTGGGCTTGGCGCCCGGCTGAACGAAGAGCGTCAACGGGAAATCGGCTACCAGCAACTCGCCCGAGCCCCCGACTTCATCGAGCAACGCCTCGACCGTTATCGTTGAGCGGTTCACTGCCAGCGGCCGGTCGAGTCGGAATTCGCCGGTCAGACCGGCAGTGGAGCGATTGATGCTGCCGAGCTTCGTCACCGACCCGCGAAGCTTGGTCAGCGACGGCGAGGCTGCCTGCGCCGTTACCGCAGGGATGGTTGCCAGACAAAGCCAGATCCCGACCACGGTCGTCAGGGGCGATACTCTTCGTACGAGGCTGCTGCGCATGGCGAAATTCCTCCTCCGTAACACCTACGATGTTCATTGCCTCCGTCTCGACCGCTGCGGCGGCGAAGGGCCGGGGCACTAGAGAAGAAGGCTCGGGACCTGTCAAGCGACCCGGGCGGACACCGCCGCAGCTGAGGCATTTGTCATCCGCGTGCGCCGCGGCGGCGCCCCGCCCCGCGTTCAGTTCGCGAACGCGGCGATTCCGGTCTGCGCGCGGCCGAGGATCAACGCATGTACGTCGTGCGTGCCCTCGTAGGTGTTGACCACTTCGAGGTTCACCAGGTGTCGCGCCACGCCGAACTCGTCGCTGATTCCGTTGCCGCCCATCATGTCGCGCGCCATCCGCGCGATGTCGAGGGCCTTGCCGCACGAGTTGCGCTTCATGATCGAGGTGATCTCGACCGCCGCGGTGCCGTCGTCCTTCATGCGACCGAGCCGCAGGCAGCCTTGCAGGCCGAGCGTGATCTCGGTCTGCATGTCGGCGAGTTTCTTCTGGATTAGCTGGTTGGCCGCCAGCGGCCGGCCGAACTGCTTGCGATCCAGTACGTAGCGTCGCGCGCGGTGCCAGCAGTCCTCGGCGGCGCCGAGTGCGCCCCAGGCAACGCCGTAGCGCGCGCTGTTCAGGCAGGTGAAGGGACCCTTCAGGCCACGCACGTCGGGGAAGGCGTTCTCTTCGGGGCAGAAAACCTCGTCCATCACGATCTCTCCGGTGATCGACGTGCGCAGGCCGATCTTGCCGTGCACGGCGGGGGCGGACAGGCCCTTGGCGCCCTTGTCGAGCACGAAGCCGCGAATCGCGCCTTCGTCATCCTTGGCCCACACCACGAAGACGTCGGCGATCGGGCTGCTGGTGATCCACATCTTGGTGCCCGAGAGGCTGTAGCCGCCCGGCACCTTGCGCGCGCGGGTTACCATGCCGCCGGGGTCGGAGCCGTGGTCGGGCTCGGTCAGGCCAAAGCATCCGATGCTCTGGCCGCTGGCGAGCCCGGGCAGGTACTTGCGCCGGGTGGCTTCGTTGCCGAACTCGTAGATCGGCACCATCACCAAGGACGACTGCACGCTCATCATCGAGCGGTAGCCTGAGTCCACACGCTCGACTTCACGCGCCGCCAGGCCGTAGCAGACGTAGCTGAGGCCGGCGCCGCCGTAGGCTTCGGGAATGGTAGGGCCGAGCAGACCAAGAGAGCCCATCTCGCCAAACACCGCCGGGTCGGTCGACTCATGCCGGAAGGCTTCGAGCACGCGCGGCGCCAGCTTGTCCTGGGCGTAGTCGCGCGCGGCGTCGCGCACCTGACGTTCGTCGCCGGTGAGCTGCTGATCGAGCAGCAGCGGATCGTCCCACTGAAAAGCGGTGGTCTTCATCGACATGAAAGTTCCTCCCGTGCGGCGGGGTGCCGGTTCTCGGCAGCGATCGGGTCGCGGCGAGGATAGTCAGAACCGCTCGCCAACGGGAGTGTCGCCCGCGCCCGCGCCCGCGCCCGGATCGGGCGCAGCGCCGCGCGAAAAGAACTCCGACCCGCAGGCCGCGATGATCAGCACCGCACCGGCCAGCTCGCGCGCGCCGAACGGTTCGTGGGTCAGCAGCGCTGCCGAGGCAAGCCCGATCACGACTTCGAGCGTCAGCAGCACGGCCACGCGTCCGGGATCCAGGCGGCTGCCGCCGAACATCGTCAGCCACAGCACGACCGGCATCCAGACCAGGCCGAGCAGCAGCAGCCACGTCGCCGCGGCCAGTACCACCGCCGGTGCGGGCAACATCCACGGGCGGCCACCCGGCACCAGCGTGAGCAGCGCGAACACCGCGCCGAGGAACACGAACTGGACGAAGACCTTGTCGAACTCCGAAGCGTGCGACGGCACGCGTCGCAGAGCGACCATCGAAACGCCCCACAGGAATCCCGACGCCAGCCCCATCCATTCGGCCGTGTCTCGCGGGAGCGGAA
>JACRCR010000021.1 GCA_016218925.1 Deltaproteobacteria bacterium
CACTGCTGCATCTTCATGATCTGGGCCATCTGCTCGGGCGTCGGCCCCTGCGCGTGCGCCGGGGCGGCGGTCAGCGGCAATGCCAGCCCGAAAACTGCTGTGGCGACGACCTGAAGGAGAAATTCCCGGTTTTTCAAGATGAAAGTCCTCGTGGGTGCGGCCGCGCGGTGCTGTCTCGCGGCAGGGTTCGCCCGTGTCTGGGTTACCGAGCCTCCGGCATCATGGAACGCGGCATGACGATGTTCAAGGTGCGCGAGGCGACGAGACCGGCCCTGGGCGAGGTGAAGTCGCCGCCCTTTTCGAAGCTCGCGCGCCTCGAAGCGGGATGCTTGCTCCGGCGGCTCCAGTTCGGGGAATCCGTCGGATTGCCACACCCGCGACCGCTTCCGTCGATCGGTGCCCGATGTCACGAACTTTGCATTATCGACGCCGCAGTTACCTGGCGGATTGTCGATAGGATCGATGCCGACGCTATCGTGATCGCTGAAGTCTTCGCCGAGAAAACGGCGGCGACCCCGAAAGCGATTGTCGATGTGTGCAGGAAGAGGCTCCGGGAGTACGACGACGCGTTATGAGAAGAGGAAGCGTCTCGAGGCTAAGGGTTGGAAGGTAGGCGATACCCGCGAATTCCTCGGACTTTCGCGGGCGGAGGATGCCTACGTCGAACTACGGGTCTGTCTCGCAGATGGGCTCCGCCAGATGCGAGTACGCAGCCAACTCACGCAGACAGACGTCGCGAAAGCGGTCCGCTCGAGCCAATCGCGGGTTGCAAAGATGGAAGCCGGTGACCCTGCTGTCACCATCGACTTGCTGATCGGGTCACTCCTTACGCTCGGCGCCTCGCGCAAGGATCTCGCTCGGATGATCGCGGGAGCGCGGACGCCGACTTCGGCCTGAGCGGAAAGAGGCCTGCCCCCCGAATCACCCGCCGAGGTGACAAGTCGCAAGCCGCGACTTGACCCCCCGGCGTTTCCTCAATCAACTTCCGATCGGCTCGGGCGAAGCGAGGGAAGACATGCGCACCAAAGTTACCGAGATGCTCGGCATCGACTTTCCGATTCTGGCCTTCACGCACTGTCGCGACGTCGCGGCCGCGGTGACCAACTCCGGGGGCCTCGGCGTACTCGGGGCGGTGGCGCATACGCCGGCGCAGCTCGACGTCGACCTCAAGTGGATCCGCGAACAGGTAAGAGGCCGTCCGTTCGGCGTCGACCTGCTGATCCCGCGCAAGTACGTCGGCTCCGAGGAAGGAGGCTTCGACCGCGGAAGCCTGCGCTCGATGATCCCCGACGAGCACCGCCAGTGGCTCGACCAACTGCTGGACCGCTACGGGGTGCCGGCGCTGCCGCCGCGCTCGGCCGACCAGACACGCGAAGAAGGCGGGATGGGCGCGCTGCGCGTGGATCCCAAGAGCATGCTGCCGCTGATCGAAGTCGCGTTCGAGAACAAAGTCTCGCTGATCGCCTCGGCGCTCGGGACTCCGCCGACGTGGTTGATCGACCGTTGCCGCGCCGCTGGCATTCCGGTTGCCGCACTGGCCGGGCGCATCGACCACGCGCTGGCTCACAAAGCGGCGGGCGTCGACCTGATCATCGCGCAGGGCACCGAGGCCGGTGGTCACACCGGCGAGATCGCGACGATGGTACTGGTCCCGCAGGTAGTCGACGCGGTGGCGCCCACTCCGGTACTCGCCGCCGGCGGCATCGCCAATGGGCGTCAGGTTGCCGCTGCGCTCGCGCTCGGAGCCGAAGGCGTGTGGTGTGGATCGGTGTGGCTGACCACCAACGAAGCCGAGACCCCACCGGTGGTAAAGGAGAAGTTCCTTGCCGCCGGTTCATCCGACACGCTGCGCTCGCGCTCGCTCACCGGCAAGCCAGCCCGCATGTTGCGCAGCGCGTGGACCGACGCCTGGCAACAGCAGGACGCGCCGCAAGCACTGCCGATGCCGCTGCAAGGCGTGCTGGTGATCGACTCGCAGCGCCGCATCCATCGTGTCGCCCACCAGCACGGGTCGGGGGCCGAGCAGCTCGCGACCTACTTCGTGGGCCAGGTGGTCGGACAGATGAACACGCCGATGCCTGCCCGCCGCGTCGTCGCCGAGATGATCGAAGAGTTCGTCGACGTGATGGAGCGAATGAATTCGCTGATCGCCGAAGATCGCTGAACGCGGCGACCGGCCGCGCGGCGCAGTTGCCAGCCAGTTCATCGAGCTTGATCGGTGCTGGGGAGTTTCCTCGAGACGCGATGAGCGTCGCCATGCTCAGCGGCTGCGAGCGACACCGATGCGCGGGCACCACTTCACGATCGGACACTGGCTGCACCTTGGTGAGGTCGGCCTGCACAGCGTCTGGCCGAACGACACCAGCAGGTCGTTGATCTCGCACCAGTAGCGCCTGGGAAGCTTCTGGCGCAGCGCGGTCTCGGTCTGCTCGGGCGTCCTGGTACGGACGTATCCCCAGATGTTGGTGATGCGGTGAACGTGGGTGTCCACGCAGATGCCGGGCTTCGAGTATCCGGCCGTCACCACCAGGTTTGCCGTCTTGCGGCCCACGCCCTTCAGGGTCAGCAGCG
>JACRCR010000071.1 GCA_016218925.1 Deltaproteobacteria bacterium
CCGGATCAGCCGGCAGCGTGATTCCAGGCCCGCCACCGGACCCAGTTCGCGATCCAGCGACTGCGCTGCGATGTCGCGGTCGCCGCCTTTGATCGGGCCTTCGCCTGGTGCCGAGCGCAGCCAGTCGGGCACGATCTCGAGATCGCTCGCGTCCCACGACGCCCGCGAGTCAGCGCCCGCAGAATCGCGGTCAGGCAAGCTACGATTCGAGGTTTGGGGCTTCGTTTGCAGCGGTTTCGAGACGCCGGCCATGGGCGAACAATAGGCGAACATCGCGCCGGCGGCAAGGGGAAAATGCGCCTTTCTCGCCGATGCGACGTTTCAGATCGCGGATCATTCCATTGGTGTAATAGTGCGCGCGCGAGACACACGTTGCCGCGCAATTCACGCCAGCGCACGCGAATGCACAGCACTCCGGCCGGAGCTGAGATGCTGGCCCGGCGTGCGCGAACACGCGGCGCTCCCAAGCGCCGTCACCGCCTCACCGCACCCGAGCACGCGGCGCTCCGAACGCGCGTGCCCGCCTCGCCGTGCGCGAACACGCGGCGCTCCGAAGCGCCGTCACCGCCTCAGCGCACGCGAACACGCGGCGCTCCGAAACGACGCAACCGCCTCACCGCACGCGAGACAACGTGCGGCGCCAGTGCGGGCGCGTACCGAACCAGGCGAGAACCACGCAGCTGCTACGCTCGAGCGGTTCGTCGATCGACTCGCTGCCGTCGGATGTTGCTCCGGGAGCTGACAAGAGCGGCGGCTTGCAGCAGTGCTCGCTCGCAAAGCTCGCGCTCGGGACCCAGCCGCCGCGCCGCGCGACGCGAATTCATGCCGGCACGGCGACGACCGACGGAATCCTTCAGGGCGCACAAGGCTGCGCTGGCGATGCCACGCAACTCACGGATGCTTTGAATGCACCTTGCGGCGCCACGGGGTCTAGTTGCCGGGCGCCCGGTGGAATCCCGCTGCGAGCGCACTTTCGGCACGATCGTGTTGAGTCACCGCCGCCGCGAGGGCACAGTGCGACTCAATGAAGTTTGGCTTTCGTGTACCCTCGCTTACCAAACGGATCGCCGCGCGTACGTCGTGGAAGCGAATCGTGCGTCACTCGCTCGGCGTCAAGGCGCCGCGTGGCTGGGGCTGGCTGACCAACCCGCGCCGCGCCGCGTACAACCGCGTTTACAACCGCACGACGCGCGCGAGTTGCTCGTTCGTTCTGCTCGCGATGGCGTTGACCACTATCGGCGTCATTGTCGGTGTCGTTCGCGCGGTCGCTGCGTTGCTCTGAGCACGGCCCGCAGGGTTCGTGCGCACGGTTGCCGCGCGTATGCGAGCACAGCCCGCCGACTTCGTGCGTGCGATTGTCCCGCCGCTCTGAGCACAGCCCGCCGACTTCGTGCGTGCGATTGTCCCGCCGCCACGAGCACAGCCCGCCGACTTCGTGCGTGCGATTGCCCCGCCGCCACGAGCACAGCCCGCCGACTTCGTGCGTGCGATTGTCCCGCCGCTACGAGCACAGCCCGCCGACTTCGTGCGTGCGCCGGCCGCGTCGGGAAGAGGAAGGCCGCCGGGCTCGTGGCGCCGCCGGCCGCGTCGGGACGAGGAAGGTCCGCCGAACTCGCGCCCATCGGGACTGTGTTGCGCCGAGAAACGACCGCCGATGCGTGCTCGCGGTGGCGGAGCCGGGACGGCCAAGGTTGCAGCGCCACAGCGTGTCTGACCCGCAGTCTACTGCCTTCGGCACGGCGTCAACCGCTGAGTCCGAATCGTCAGGAGGTGTTCCCGGGCTCACCGGTCCTTTCGAAGCGCCATCCCCTGCGCATCGAAGAAGTGCAGGGCTCTGGCGGGGAGCCGCAGCCGCACCGTGCTACCTGGTATCAGCGCATGCGTCCCCTGCACCCGCGCGACCACGCGCTGCGTCTCTTCACCGCCGCCGGTCAACGACGTGTGGACCAACGTTTCGTGCCCGAGCAGTTCGACGTGCTCTACCGTGGCGCGCAGGCTTCCCGCCGTGGCATCTCCCATATCCAGCTCTACCGCCTCGGGTCTGATCCCGACGGTCGCCACGCGCGCAATCTCTCCGCGATCGAGCCGCGCAACCGTCTCGCCGCCAACACGCTCGCCGCCAACACCGCCGCTGCCGACGCTCTCGCCGCCGACACGCTCGCCGCCGACACGCTCGCCGCCGACACCGCCGCCGCCAACGCCCTCGCCGCCGACACCGCCGCTGCCAACGCCGCTGGCACCGCGACTACCCGCACCAGCACCGGCGGCATTCCCGCCGCTTGCACCCGCGCGACCGACACCCTCGTCACCAGCACCCGCGCCCGCCCGCGGCCCGCCGTTCCCATCCCCACCACCATCCACCGCGACCCCGACGGTCTGCGCACCAACCCGCAGCACCAGTCCATCGCCGACGCGCGAGACGCCGGCGCGTAGCAGGTTCATCGGTGGACTGCCGAGGAACCCGGCGACGAACGCGTTCACCGGCCGCTCGTAGAGCTCAGCCGGAGGCGCCACTTGCTGGAGACGGCCGTGGTCGAGCACCGCGACGCGGTGCCCGAGCGTCATGGCTTCAACTTGATCGTGGGTTACATAGACCATCGTGGTGCCGGTGCGTCGCTGCAACTCGGCGATCTCGGCCCGCACCTGGACGCGCAGCTTGGCATCGAGGTTGGAGAGCGGCTCGTCGAGCAACGACACGCTGGGTTCTCTCACCAGTGCTCGTCCCATCGCCACGCGCTGGCGTTGGCCTCCCGAGAGTTGCTTCGGCAAACGCTCGAGCAGTGGCGACAGCCCGAGCAGTTCAGCGGTGCGGGCGACTCTGGCGTCGATGTCGGTTCTGGCCATCCGTCGCATGCGCAGTGGGAACTCGAGATTGCGCCGCACGGTCATGTGCGGGTACAGCGCGTAATCCTGGAACACCATCGCGACGTTTCGTTGCTGGGGAGAAAGGTCGTTCACGACCGCGTCGCCGATTCGCACCTCTCCGCTGGTGGGCGTCTCCAGGCCGGCGACTATGCGCAGCAGTGTCGACTTGCCGCAGCCCGATGGTCCCACCATTACCAGCAACTCGCCATCGGCGATGTCGAGGCTGACGTCGTCGACGGCGCGCGAGCCGGGCGAGAACTCCTTTACGATTGCCTGGCAGAGGACGCGCGCCACCGCGGTTACCGGAAGAAACGCTCTTCGGCCAGCAGCGGCAGCGCCGGGCGGACGAACGGGTCGGCCTCGAACAGGTCCTGCAGGTAGCCACCCGTCAGGTGGTTGGCCAGCGAGAGGAACAGCATCGCCTGGTCCAGAGCGAGATAGGAATACGACACCTTCCCACTCACCGGGTTGACCGCGTCATAGAAGCCGAACTCTCCATAGATGTCGTAGCGGCGAGCGATCTCCATCAGGTTGGCGGTAGCATCGTCCGGTGCCACCGCCAGAGCCAATGCTGCGGCGTAGGGCGCCACTATCTTGGGCGAATAGCCGTGCGAGCCGAGCACCGGTACACCGAATTCACCGTAGCGGCCGCTGTCGGGGTCGATCGCCGGCGACATGCCCCACACCGGGTAGTCCAGAATCTCGCGTGCGTACAACTCCTGCACCACCGCATGGGCTTCGCCGTTGGGCCCCAGACTGCGCGGAGCCCAGTGCGCCTCGTCGAGCACCAGCCGTGGCATCAGCGCTTCGAACATGCTTCCGCCCCAGGATGGCACGTAGCGGTGATTGCCCCAGTTGAAGTAGTGGACGTGCATGCGACGGCCATTTCGCGCCGTGTACGCCAGTTCGTGCAGATCCGGGCAGCGCTGCTCTTCGCTGCACGTCGGCCGGAACGCGCGCCGCATCGCGTACCAATGCTCGATCGGCGCGTCTCCTTTGCCGATCGCGATCAGACTGCCGAGACGGGCCTCAGTGTAGAACGCTCCATACTGATAGACCGAGAGCGCCTCGAGATTCACGTAGTAACCGTGCGCCATCAGGTTGTCACGGGCATTGTAGAAGTAGGCGAAGTCGATCGGTTCCAGCAGCTCTCCGACCGTCGTGGCCAGGTCCGGGAAAGCCTGGCGCGTGATCAGCAGCCCGGTCACCAGCCACGACGTATCTACGAACGAGATGAAGCTGCTGGTCGGCTCGAGCGAGGTCGTATCGTAGTAGTTGAAGAAATAGCCGTTGTGCTTCTCCAATGTGGAGAGCGTGTCGAGGAGCCTGGTGGCGTGCAATTGCGCGACGTCGTCGAGAATGAAGCCGAGACGGCTGGCGGCGGCGATCGCCGCGAGCTGCAAGCCGATGTTGGTGATGCTGGTGTAGTCGCCGACCTTGATGGACATCGGCGTCAGCACGCGACCCGCGAAATGAACGTTGTCGATCGGCAGCCCGCTGTCACGGTCGGTGAGCGCCTCGAGCCCGCGCCAGGTGTCGAAGGCGACGCGCCAGAGAAATGCGCGCGGATCGGTCGGAATCGACGAGCGCGGGGCGAGCAGCAGCGTCGGCTGCGTGCTCAGCCGGCGCTGCACTGCGAAGCGCGACGCGGTGAATCCGCCGTTGGCAGCTTCCCAGAGCTTCTTCTTCGGGGCGTCCTGGCGCGTCAGCAGGCTCGGTGTCTTGGTCTCGGTCTTCTCGTGGACCTCGGGCACCGGCATCGTCGTCGGCGGTGACGCAACGGCGTCGCCTTGGGCCGCTTCGCCGGCAACGGCCGGCGCCGCGCCGGCGCCGCCGCCCGCGGGTGGCGGCAATGTCTCGACCGCGGGCGCGCCACGTTCGGCGTCGACCTCAGTGTCTGCCGCGCCGGCAGGAGGTTCGCTCGTGGCTGCGGCGTCGGTCGCGGCCGGCGAGCGAGCCGGGGTGGTAGCAGGAGTCGCGGCGGGGTCCGCGACAGGCGCGCGCGCCGGCGCCGCGGGCGGAGCCGCCAGTGGCGTCGCCGCCGGGACCTTACTGCCGGCGGGGCTGTCCGGCACTGTCGGCGCAGGTTCGTCGTCGCGCACCTTGACGTCGGTGACGTCATCGTCGGCCGTGTCGTCGGCGCTACTCGGCGCGCGCGCGCCGGGCGCGGCTCTCAGTTCGACCGGTCCGTACGGTGGGCGCTTGACGGGGCCGTCATCGGCTTTGGTGTTGACGGCAGGCGAGCGGCGCAGGGGGCTTTCGCGAGCTTCGCTCACGCCCGTGCCGACCGCGGCCCACGTCGCGAAGACCGCAGCTACGAGCGCCGCGCGGATCGCTGCGCCGCTCATAGAGACCGCGACCGCGGCTGCGCGTCTGTACCGCCGCTCCATCTGGACCTGATTCTGCGAGGCGACGGTGAACTCCAAACGCGCCGGCCCCGCTGGCTACGACGCTCGGCAGGGCATCACGCACGGTCGCGCCCTCTTACGTGACACAGGAACCGGCGCGGCGCAACGCACCCGTGCCTCGTGACCCCAGGCAGCCCGCCGCCGCCGGCCCGTGCCTCGCGATCAACGTGGAGAAGCCCGCCGCCGCCGGCCCGTGCCTCGCGATCAACGCGGAGAAGCCCGCCGCCGCCGGCCAGTGCCTCGCGATCAACGTGGAGAAGCCCGCCGCCGCCGGCCCGTGCCTCGCGATCGACGCGGAGAAGCCCGCCGCCAGCCCGCGCCTCGCGCGCCGAGGTCGGCGGTGCTAATTGGCCGCGCACACGTCGATGAGCGAAGCACCGTTGCTGCAGCGCACGCTGTACGAGGACCCTGGGCTGATTGCCGCGCGGCTCCCGCTCGGGGAGGAGCTCGGCGCCCTGCATCCGGGCGGCTGCTTCCCGCTGCTCGAAGATCCATCCCGCAGCGCGCGCGCCTGCATCATCGGGATGTTCGTGCTGAGGCCGGCCCACGCCCCGTGGACCGAGCCGCTGCTCGACGCGACTGGATTGCCCGAGAGCATCTACCGCGCATCCGGGTGGTGCTTCAACGTAAAGGGAACGCACGGCGGCGCTTTGATCGCGGCCGGCAATCCGCTCGACGCCTATCGTCTGGCGCTGCAGTACGGAGCGACCGACGCGGTCATCGTCGCAAGCGACACCGTGGCCAAGGAGGGAGTCGCGCACGGCTCCACGCGCGGCTACCTGTGGCAACCTTACGGCCCGCCTGCCTGGCCCCAACTGGCGGGCGCCGACCCGGACCTTCTCGGCAAGATCCTGCGCCAGCGTGCAAAGTGGCAGCGTCTCGGCCTGCTGTCGCAGCGTCGCTACCCGGCTCAGATCGTCGTCTCCCAATCGGGCCGGCGCAAAGACGGAATGCCCGATCTGCTCGACGCCGCCATCTTCTCGCACAAGCACCCCGATGGCAGCCCGATCGAAGTCTATCTGCTGAGCAGCCAGGCCGGCGCGCAGCGGCTTCGCGATCGCGCCCGCGCGCGTGGCACCACGCTGCGGATCGATCACGAGATCCTCGCGCTGTCGCCGCGTGGGGAGCCGGAAGTTCTCGACGTCGCCGCGGTGCCGGAGATGCTGCGCGCACATCTCGACATCCGCATTGCCGATCACGACGGCGGCGCCATCGTGATGTCGAAGTTCGCCGAAGCCGGCGCGCTCGCGCAACTGAACTTGACGCTGATGCGAGGTCGCTCGGTGCGTGAGGTTCTTGCCTCGACCGATCGACTGGAGGCGGCCCGCCGCGAGGCCCTGCTGGAGTCTTTCGACGACAGAGCGCAGTTGTTCTTCTCCGGCGACCATCGCCTGCCGCGCACGCTGCGTCCGGCCTACGTGATCGGCAACGACGGCGAAGGCGTGGTGGTGACGTTGGATCTGCGCGGCGCTCGCGGATTCTGATCGCCGCACCGCCGCACCGCACCGCCGCGGTTCTACTGGGACCAGCCGGCGTCGGCGCGGATCGAGCGCATCAGGTCGCCGATGCACGACTCCAGGACCCGGGCGAGTGTGGTATCGCCGGGAGCGAAGGAGACTCTGTCGGTGCGCCGGCACGAGTGGGCCTCGGCCTTGCGGCGCTTGAGACCCACTGGCGGAGCTACCTCCAGTTGGAGCGCGACGCGCGCCTCGATGGTCCATCCGCCGCCCGCGGCACTGGGCGTCGCCTCGATCCAGAATTCGCTCAGTTCGCTGCCCACGAAGCGCCCGTCGGGAGCCGGCACTATGGTGTGACCGGCCGCACGTAGCTCGTCGGTGATCGCCTCGGTCAGGTAATCGGTCGCCGCGCGTGCGAGCCGCACCGGCCGCGAACCGCCGCGATCGTCGGCGACGGCGCCGATGGCTTCGCGATCGGCGCGTGAATCGCCGACCACCGCGACGTGGAAGGCCTGAACGTTGGAGACCCGTGACAACGCTTCGTTGTGGGTGGCCCAGGCCGGCAGCAGGATCGAGACCGCATCGCTGCGGCCGCGCGCGGCCAGCGCCGAGGCCAACTCGGCCGCCAAGCCATCGGAGACGCGCATCCAGGTGGCGGTCGACAGGTTGCCGGTGGCCGCCACGGTGTGCTGAACGGTGATCGGAGCGGCAGCCGTGCGCGAGCCCGGCGCGCGCAGCGATGCCGAGAGCTCTGCGACTCGCAGCGCCGAGCCCGCTCCGGCACGGAAGGCGGCGGCCGGTTCGCGTAGCGAAGCGGTGGCGTCGAGCGTGTAGCAGGACGCCGAGCCCGCGACCGCGCAGCCGATCCCATCCTCGGACAGCGCGTCCGCGAGCGCTTCCTCGAGGATGTGGCGCGAATCGCCGACCACGGTCAGATCGGCGCCGACGCTGCCAACCGCGAAGCGGGCACTGCCTCTGAGCGTCTCCAGCGTCCCCTGCGCGCGCGTCCGCTGCTGGGTCGTGCATCCAAACAGCAGGGCCAGCGGCAGCGCGCAGGCGAGCAGCGGCCAGTTCCCCCGCCGAGGGCGCCGGGGCAAGGGTGGGGCGGAAGCGGAGCGGCCGTTCATCTGGTCAGATCCTCTCGGTGCGTCGTTCTCTTGTGTGTGGCGGCCGTCGGCGCGGTCCGTGAAAGCTCTCCTTTTGAGCCCGCGAGCGGCGTCGTGCAAGCTTCGCGTCTGCACAAGCGCGCCGCTGGCGGTTTCGCGACCGCGCGGTGCCCGAGCCGAACACAGGGGGAACAGGCCGTGACCAATTCGAAAGAGACGATCTTCGACAAGATCCTGGCCGGAACGATTCCATGCCATCGCGTCTACGAAGACGCCGAGGTGCTGGCGTTTCTCGACGTCAATCCGATCTCGTTCGGTCACACCCTGGTGATCCCCAAGCAGCGGGCGGCCTTCCTCCATGAACTGAGCGAAGAGTCGGCGGCGGCGATCGGGCGGGTACTGCCGCGGATCTGCCGCGCGGTCATGCAGGCCACCGGGGCGAAGGCCTACAACGTCTTGCAGAACAACGGCGCCTCCGCCCACCAGGCGGTCTTCCACGTGCACTTCCACGTGATCCCGAGGCTGGCCGATTCCGGACTGGGCATCGACTGGACTCCGACCGTGCTGGCCCCTGAGATCGCGGCCGAACTCGTGGAGAAGATCCGCGCCTCGCTCGCGGAGCGCTGAGGCTCCAGCGGCGCGTCAGCGCGAGGCGAGGAGTTCGTCGAGCACCGCCAGGGCGGGAGCGGGGTCGGCTTCCACCAGCACCGTCGCAATCCCCAGCGCGCGTGCGGCGCGCAGGTTGCCTTCGTAGTCGTCGAGGAAGAGCGCACGCTGCGGAGCGATGTCGCCGAGCACCGCCAGTGCGTGCTGGAAGATGCGCGGGTCGGGCTTGCGAAAACCGACCTCGCACGAGTCGACGACCGCGTCGAAGAGTTCGTCGAGCGGAAGCAGCGGACGCCAGGCGTCGCGCAGTTCCAGCGCGTTGTTGGTGACGATGGCCGTGCGCAGGCCGGCGCCGCGAAGGGCACGGGCGCGCGCGATCATCTCGCGACGCGGGCCGGCCGAGCGGCCAAGAGCCGCCAGCACCCGAAACAGGTCGGCCTCGAAACCGCGGCTCTCGCCCAGCGCCAGTATCGCCTCACGCGCGTCCATCAACGCGATCTCGCCGCGTTCGAGGCGGTGCCAGGGATGGTCGGTGTCGTCGTCGTAGGGCCCGAACACGGTATCCATCATCAGCGACGGATCGATGCCGAGCTGGCGACCGAGCGCGCGGGCGGCTTCGAACGGCGACTCGGTGAACACCCCGCCGAAGTCGAACAGCACTGCCTCGACGCGCTCGCTCACGAAATCTCTGCGTCGCGGACTTCTTCGGCCGCCGCCGAGTTCCAGGCTTTCTTGCGTGGCTTCATGATCTCCAGTCGCCCAGGGGGACCTTCGTGTCAACGCACCGGCGGCGAGGGACCCGCGAGTTTCAGGAACAGCTTCTCCTGAAAGTAGTCTCCGCTGTTGTAGAAGAGCGCCAGGCGATCATCGCCGAGCGGCAGCGCGAAGTGGCGCCACAGGTTGACGCCCTCTCCGCCATCGGCCGCGCCGGCCGGGATGGATTCGATGCGTTCGATCGGCTCGTCGTTCCATTGCCAGCCCTTGATCGGCCACGGTTCGTCGCACCATGCGAAGCCGCCCAGGCTCGGCGGCGGTTCTTCGGCCGCGAGTCCGGTATCGGCTGGGTCGGGAGGCGTCGGCGACGCGTTGGCGACGCCGATCCAGCGGTGCTCGCGTCCGGGTAGCAACTGAAGGCCGCCGACCCACCCGCTGGCCCAGTGGCCCGGCCGGCTCGATGGGGGCAGTACCGGTCCGAGTTTGCGTACGCCGTCGCCGCCGAGCAGCTCGGCCGCCGCTGCTTGCGCCGATCCGAACGCGCTGAGCCGATAGGGCTGGGCGCAGCTCGGGTAGCCCATATAGAAGTAGAGCAGTTCGTTTCGCTCCGGGAAGAAATAGCCCGAGACCGCATCGACGTGCCTTGCGTCGAAATCCTCGTAGCGCCCTCGATCGATCAAGACCTGCCCTTCAAGGGTCCAGGGGCCGCCAAGGCTCGGCGACCATGCGCGCCGTATGACTTTGGCGCGGTGGTTGGTGCCGATCAGCAGCGCGTAGCGGCCGCCGATCAGCGCAGGCTCGCCAGGGCTATGCGCCTGCGATACGACGAACGGCTTGAATGCCGCTTCGTCGCCGAGCACCTGCGGGTTGGTGAACTCGAGCGGACCGAGCAGGTGCCAGGCCGCGGGATCGGCCGGGTCTCCTTCGCACACCGCGTGGGCGTGTCCGGGCGGCAGCGCGAACAGGAACATGCGCCACAGCCCCGCTTCGTCGTCGCGCACGATGCAGGGATCGCCCATCACGACCCCGCCCCAGCCTTCTTCGGCGGCTCCCTGGCTCGCGGCCATCACGCGCCCGGCCCGGTGCCACGCCGCGGGGATCGAAGTGGCACGGACCTCAGAGGATCGAGGCGGCGAGGTGGCGTTCACGCCACCTTCCCTGTCGGCGACGCGGCGATGTGGCAAACGCGCGCGCCGTCGCGTCTGCTTTCCCGAGCGCGTCGCCGCCAACCGGCCCGGCTTCGGCCGCTGAAGATGACATCAGTGGGGCGGTCGGCTATCTTCGGTCATCTCGGCTCGGCCGCGCCCGCCTCCAGGTGGATGCCGGTGGTGGGTGTCGGGGAACCAGGATGTTCACTCCGCCGGTATCGATCCTGATCCCCGTCTACAACGGTGAGAAGACCGTTGCGGCCTGCGTCGAGTCGGCGCTCGCCCAGCAGTACCCGGGCCTCGAGGTCGTGGTCGTCAACGACTGCTCCACCGACGCCACCGCCGCCGTGCTTGCGCGATTCGAGGATCGCGTGCGGGTATTCCACAACCACAAGAACTCCGGCATCGCCGCCACCTACAACCGCGCCATTCGCGAGGCCCGTGGCGAGATCGTCGTCACGATGGCCAGCGACTGCACGATGCTGTCGCCGGACTACGTGGCGCGGATGGTCCGACATTTCGAGGATCCGACCATAGGCGCCGTTTCGGGCAAGTCGATGATGCCCGATTTCGACGGCGCGCCGTGGCTCGAACGCGTCTTCACGCGGCTGAACATCCTGGACTCGAACAGTCCGGACCGGGCCGTACACGAGGTCAACTTCGTCGAGCTGCGCTGCGACGCTTACCGGCGCGACCTGCTCGAAGCGGTCGGCGGCCTGAACGAGGATCTGTTCCGTTCCAACGAAGACCAGGACCTATCCATTCGTATCGTGCGTCGCGGCGCGCGCCTGCTGCAGGACAACTCGATCGAATTCCAACTGGGGTTCGGCGGCACCGAGGACACGCTCGGCAAGCTGCTCAGCAAGCAGACCCAGTACGCACGCGGCCAGGCCTACATCGCGGTCAACTACGGGCTCGGCTCGCGCAACGGCCTGTGGACCAACGACAACCGCCGTCTGCGGGCGCTGCATCGGATGTCCCAGGTGGTCTCGCTGCCGATCGTAGCGGTATTGCTGCTGATGGCGCTGGCCGAGCCCCGAGTCGGTCTAGGCTGCCTCGGCGCCTTCGTGCTGATGCGGTTGTGGTGGTACGGGCGCCTGGGCGGCGACCTGCGCGCGACCGAGCGTATTGCCGCCGCGGTGCTGGGACCGGCGTGCGACGTTCTGTACTCGGCAGCGTTCATTTCCAGTGCGGTCCTATGGGTGGCCAGGGGCAAGGCGATCTTCAATCGTCGTGACGTCGGTCATCTCGGTGCCGCGCAGCCGCGAGCCTGAAATAAGTTGAAGCGTCTGGCGCAAGCCGCGTGGTTCGTCGCTGCGGCACTGGTGTGCGGTGCCGTCGATCTCGCGCAGGTGGCGTGGGTGAGCGGCGGAGTCGGCGTCGTGCGGCTGGGCGCGATGACGCTGTTCCTGTACGCGCTGGCAGGGATCGCAGGCGCGCTGGTGGCGGTACCGCTGCTGCGTCGCTTCGTCCCATCTCTTGCCGCCCCAGGTTCGCTGGTCGCGCTGGCCTTTGCGTCGTTCGGCCTGCTGCTCGGCGCGGGCATCGTGAACGTCGCCTACCTGCCGTCGATCGCGAGTCCGTTGTCGCTGGCCGCCAACGCGCTGCTGGCAGGCGTCGCGATCGCCGCGTGGCGCGTGCTCGCGCGCATCGGCGTGGTCGCGCGTGCCGAGGCCTCGCTTGGTGCGGCGGTGGCGGTAGCACTGCTGGCCTCGGCGGTCGGGATGGTGCAGTCGCGTCCGTGGGGAAACGGCGCGGCCGCGATCGGTGCGACCGCAACCGCGCCCTCCGCCATGCCCGACGTGTTCGTGATCGTGATCGATTCGCTGCGCGTCGACCGCACCTCGCTCGGCGGCCGCAGCGACGGCCTGATGCCTCACCTGGAGGAACTCGCCAGGCGCAGCCTGACGTTCACGCACGCCTACGCGCAGTCGTCGTGGACCAAGCCGTCGGTAGGCTCGTTGTTCACGTCGCTGTTCCCGTCTTCGCACGGCGCGATGCTACGCACCGGTCGCTTGTCAGCGCAGCCGGCGACGCTGCCGGAAGCATTCGCGCGCGCCGGTTACGCCACCGCGGTGTTCTCGTCGAACCCGTGGATCTCGCCGGCTTTCGGTTTCGAGCGCGGTGTCGGAAGCTTCGTCGAATCCGAGCACGAGAGTTTCACGCGTCTGGTGACGCTGCACCGCGTCCTCAAACTCGCCGACAAGGCGCTGCCGGGCAGCCCGGTGCGCACCGTGTTGCAGCAAGTCGAACGCGCCTTCGGGGTGAGCCAGCCGCATCGCTCCAACTGTCTGCGCGACGAATCGGTCGTCGAGGAGTTCGCGCAGTGGCTCGGCGAGCCCGGACACGGCCCGGCGTTCGTCTACTTCCATCTGATGAGCCCGCACATCCCGTACGATCCGCCGGGCGTGGCCCACGAGGACTTCGCCGATGCCGAGCAGGTGCTGCTGCAACGAGTGACGGACCCTCTGCCCGAGCCCAGGCGCGCTCGCCTGATGCAGCTCTACGACGGCGCGGTCGCACACGGCGACGCGATGCTCGGCCGCATCCTGGCAGCGATCGACGCGCGCAGATCGTCGAACGAATCGGTGATCGTCGTCACCGCCGACCACGGCGAGGAGTTCCACGAACACGGGGCCTGGGGCCACGGCAACTCTCTCTACGACGAAGTGGTTCACGTTCCGCTGCTCGTCCACGTTCCGGGACTGGAGGCGCGCCGCATCGACGATCCGGTGATGCTCGTGGATGTGTTGCCGACCGTGACCGCGGTCGCGGGTTCCGCGAGCAGCGGCTCTGTTGCGGGCGCGCCGGCGACCGCGCCGGCGGCCGGCGTGGACGGCGCCGACGTGCGCAGCATCGATGCTCAGCGTCCGGCCTTCTGCGAACTGACCCGCGAGGGAGGCTACGAATCGTTCGCGCTGATCGGCCGCCGCGAGAAATACATCGAGACGACGCCGAGCCTCGGCGCGGCGCTCCAGCGCGAATTGTACGATCTCGTCGACGATGCGGCCGAGCGGCACAGCCAGTGGAGCGAGGCTCGCACGGACCTCGCAACGGCGCTGGCGAAACTGCGCGCACGCGCGCAAACGCACCGATTCGGTGGTGATGAAGTCGAAATCGACGAAGACGCGCGCGAGCGTCTCAAAGCTCTCGGATATCTGAACTAACGTTTGTTCGCTGCGTCGTTGCTGTACGCGGAGACGATCGCGCGGTGCGTGCAGTGCGATGTTGCTGTGCACTCACGCGAACGCACCGCGTGTAGAAGCCTTCGCTACGCTTGATTATCGGCGATGCAACGCAGAGAGTCATGACATCGGTTCCATCGCACGCCGGCGATGTGAAGAGGAAGGAATCATGCAAGCTCTCCGGATGGTTCGTATCGTAGCAGTGTCCGCCGCGTTGTTGGTGGCATGCAGCACCGGCAGCGCCAACGCGCTGCTCGGTTCTCAGGAAGCCAAGTGCGCAAACGCTCTGGCCAGGTCGTTCGCGAAGTTCGAAAGCACGATCCTCAAAGAGACGTCCAAGTGCCACAACGACGATATCTCCGGCAAGGTCGACAGCCCCTCGGCGTGTTCCACGCTGCGCGCGGCGAGTCAGGAGAAGATCGATGCCGCCAGGGCCAAGTTAGTGTCCTCGGCCGCCAAGTCGTGCCAGAGCGTGTGCAGCCTCTCCAACGACAAGATCTGCGTCAACGATCTGGGTTGTCCGCCCAACGACGGCAAGTTCGAGCGCTGTACCGGTAAGGGCGGCACGGCGCCGTTTCGCATCGAGAGCCTGGGTTTCCCGGGCGCCTACTGCCAGGGCCTCCTCGGACACTCGATGCGCGAGCCGAACGACACCGGCGAGTGCGTGTCCGAGCTCGCCGATAGACTGGCCTCCAATCTGGTCGACAACCTCTACGGCGACCTCGACGAGAACAGCGGGCTTTCCGCCGACGCTGCCAAGTGTCTGTCGTCGATCTCCAAAGCAGCGGCGAAGTCGGTAGCGAAAATCCACGGCGCGGTGGCCAAGTGCCGCAACGTCCAGCAGACCAACCCTTCGTGCGTCGGCGGCACCCATGAAGGCGAGAAATGTCGCAAGAGCGCCGACTGCGGCAGCGGTGGCATCTGCGGGATCGAACCCGAGGCGTGTTTGTTGAGCGACGCGACGACCATCGCTGCCGTGGGCAAGGAAGTCACCAAGCTCTCGGATGCGATCGGAAAGAGCTGCAGCGACGCCGTGATCGCCACGCTGCCGAGTCTGTGCAGTGGGGGCGCAGCCGCGCCGGGCAACGTGGCCGAGGCCAAGGCCTGCGTATCCGCACTCGTAAAGGAAGTGGCGGCGTCGGTGGAGGGACCGAGCCGGCGTGTCTACTCTCCCTACAGCATGGTGACCGCGACCAATCCCGACGCGGGCTTCGCGTACTGCGGCGACGGCATCGTCAATCAGATCCGCAACGAGAGCAACTCGATCGGCGAGGAATGCGACGGCGACGACGCGCCGTGCGGCAGCGGCCACTGCCTGCCTCCCGGTGACCTGTTCGAGTGCACCTGCGACAACGTCCCGCGCGAGGCTGTGGTGATCGACGGCGAGCGAGTCGACAGCGATGCCGGCTGGACCGGAGCTTCCCACGACGCCGTCCACAATGACGGTTTCGGCTTCGTCGCAGACCTGAGCAACTGCAACTGCAGTGATTTCAACCAGGCCACCTGCGTCGGAACGAGCAGCGATTCGGTGTGCGACGAGACGGCGAGCCGGGCGCCGCGTTGCAGCAATGCGACGGACAGCAACCTCACCTGCGACGAGCGCGGTGACAACGACGGCAGCCTCGAGAACGGCGACTGCTTCGCGTGCGACGCCGACAGCGGCAACGCGGGTGCATATTGCGGCGACGGCAACGGCAAGCCGCTCGAGTCGCTGTGCCAGTCACGGTGTTTCGACGACACCACCGGTCTGCCCGTCGGCACTTGCACCAGCCAGAGCGGCTGCGCCGATGGCCAGACCTGCAAGGGCCGCTGCGACGGCACTGCCACCTGCAAGACCATAACCGAGGGGTCGCCACTGCCGCTGGTGTCGGCGGCGACCACCGTGTGCGTGCAGCTTCAGTACGTGACTGACATCTCCGGTACCAAGGACATGGTCAGCGGAGAGGCCGTACTTCATTACGGAACCCGTTCGGTCATCTACCTGGGCGAGACCGTGACGAGTCCGTGCCCGACCTGCGGTGGTGTATGCGCCGGTGGCGACAATGATCGGCATCCGTGCTCGGGTCGCTGCAACGCCAGTCACGCGATCTGCCTCGTCGACGGCGACTGCTCGGGCGTTGGCGACACTTCGTGTGAGCAGGCGGCCGACGACTGCACCGGCGGTTACTGTTCGCTCGACCTGCGCTGCTCGAGCGGGGACAACGCCGGCGGAATCTGCCGCCCGATGTCGAACACCCCGCTCGGAGTGGTTTCGGCCGACTGTCCGCCCGCGGCCAGCAAGAACCTGTCGGGCTTCGGCGTCGACCAGGACTACGGCGACGTCACCACTGAGCAGGTGCAATTCCCCGCCGGCAGTGCGTGCTCGGAGCCGGCCTGGCACAACTACACCTGCCCGTGCCCGGATGGCGGCTCGACGGTGAAGACCCAGCCCAACCGCTGCGCCGCAGCGTGCGACGCCGGCATCAACGAGGGCAAGGGCTGCGCCCTGACGGGGACGGCTTCCGGCGTTTTCACGACCTGCGCGGGAGGCAGCGATGCCGGTGCGCTGTGCGACGAGGACGCCGACTGCGAAGGCGGCACCTGCTCGAGCACTCCCACCGAATGCGTCGCGGGTAGTCCCGCAAAGCTGGGCCAGTCGTGCTCGGGCAACGCACAGTGCGACTCCTCGGCGGGCAGCGGCGACGGCGTGTGCGAGAACTCGTGCCCCGGCGGTCGCTGCGTGCCGCTGTGCTATCCCGAAGGGACGTGCAGCGGTGGAACCCACGACGGCGATGCCTGCGCCACCGACGTGCACTGCGGCGGCGGCACCTGCGTGGTTACCAACGCGGAAGACGGTGTGTGTGCTGCCGGCCCGCTTCAGTATCGGTGCAGCGGCGCCGGCTTCACGACGCTACCGTGTTACGCGGCCGACGTTGACACTCAGACCGGCTGCGAAGCCGGAGGTGACGGCGCTCTCGGAACCACCGACGACATCCCGGGGGCAGGGATCTGCAAGTCGCGCCCGGCGGACTGCTACTATAACAACGGCCTGATGGAAGGCGGCGACACCGGCAACGGCGACGGCGATCCGAGCAACATCAAATACGTGGCGTCGTTCTGCACCGGTCCGGCCCCGAACGCGATCATCAACCAGGTGTCGGGTTTCGGCGGACCTTCCAAGATCACTCGCTACGGCTCGGCGTTCGTCAACGTGCCGGTCATTCCGTAGCCCTGCGTCGCTCCAACAGGGTGGGCTCCAGCAGCCGCGCGGCGGTCCGGTCCTTCCAAGGGCCCGACCGCCGCGTTCGTTTCAGCGCGCGCGTTTCCAAATCCGCCCGGATGTCCTATCCAGGAGCCCCAGGAGAAGCACGGTGGCAAAACGTTTCGAAGGCAAGACAGTGGTTGTTACCGGGGCATCCAGCGGGATCGGCGAGGCCGCGGCGCGGATGTTCGCGGCCGAAGGGGCCGAGGTGGTGCTGGTCGCACGCAGCGCCGACGCGCTCGAGCGCATCGCCGCCTCGATCGCGGCCGCCGGCGGCATTGCGCTGGCGCTGCCGGGCGACGTCACCGACGCCGGAGCGTGCGCGCTGATGCTGGAGACCGCCGAAGCGCAGTTCGGTCAGATCGACGTGCTGGTCAACAACGCCGGCTACAACTGCCGCGGGGGCGTCGAAGAGACGCCCTGCGACGAACTCGAGCGCATCATCGACGTCAACCTCAAGGCTCCTGTCCGGCTCACGCGCCAGGCGCTTCCGTATCTGCGCCGCGCCCGCAAGGGCGCCATCGTCAACGTCGCCTCGATCGCCGGTCGCATCCCGCTGCCGTACGAGGCGACCTACTCGGCCACCAAGTTCGGCCTGCGCGCCTTCACGTTCGCGCTGGCCGAGGAACTCGAAAGCACCGGCATCACGGTGTCGGCGGTCTCTCCGGGACCGGTGGCGACCGATTTCATCCTGCGGGAGATCGAGGAAGTGCCCGATATCGTGTTCTCGCAGCCGATGAGCACCGCCGAAGAAGTCGCCGCGCTGGTGCTCGACTGCGCCGCCGATGGTGCGCTCGAACGCACCTGCCCGCAACTGTCGGGTTACATGGCAACTGCCGGGTATCTGATTCCGCAGCTTCCGCGCCTGCTGCGACCTCTGCTCGAATACCAGGGGCGTGCGGCCAAAGAGCGCTACATCAAGGACCACTCGGCGCGCGAACGCTGAGAAGGAGCCACGACATGCCGCGCGCGATCAGGTTCTACGAGACCGGCGGACCGCAGGTGTTGCGCTTCGAGGAGAGTGATCCCGGACGTCCGGGATCCGGCCAGGTTCGGGTGCGGCACACCGCCATCGGTCTCAATTACATCGATACCTACCATCGAAGCGGTTTGTACCCGCTGCCGCTGCCAAGTGGTCTCGGGCTCGAAGCCGCGGGCGTCGTCGAGGAACTCGGCGAGGGCGTCGTGCAGTGGAAGGTCGGCGATCGCATCGCGTACGCCACCGGTCCGGTCGGAGCCTACTCGCAGGCAGCCAACCTCCCCGCCAATCGTATAGTGGCGGTTCCCGATTCGGTGTCGGACGAACTGGCCGCCGCGATGCTGCTCAAAGGCATGACGGCCTGGTACCTGCTGCTGCGCACGCACGTCGTGCGTCCCGGCGAGACGATACTGTTCCACGCCGCGGCCGGCGGTGTCGGCCTGCTGGCCTGCCAGTGGGCCAAGCATCTCGGAGCAACCGTGATCGGCACCACCGGCAGTGACGCCAAGGCCGAGCTGGCCCGTGCCCACGGTTGCGACCACGTGATCGTCTACACGCGCGAAGACTTCGCGCGCCGCGTGCGCCAACTGACCGGCGGCGCCGGCGTACCGGTGGTCTACGACTCGGTGGGCCGCGACACCTTCGACGGTTCGCTCGACTGCCTGGCGCCGCTCGGGTTGATGGTCAGCTTCGGCAACGCCTCGGGGCCGCCGCCGCCGGTGGATCTGGGCATGCTGGCGCTGCGAGGATCGTTGTTCGTTACGCGGCCGACGCTGATGACCTACACCACGCGCGACGAGGATCTTGGCGAGGCCGCACGCGCGCTGTTCGAGGTCGTCGCCGCCGGTGCGGTGAAAGTCGAGATCCACCAGCGCTACGCGTTGGCCGACGCGGCCCGCGCGCACGAAGACCTGGAAGCGCGCAAGACCAGCGGCGCGAGCGTACTCATACCCTGATACGCGGAGGCCGTGCGGGGGGCCAGTAGATGAGTGGCCGAGCCGCCCGGCTCCGCGCAGGGACCGCCCAGCAGCAAGGAGGTCAGCGCGATGCCGAAGAGCGAGCGTGCGGTTGCGTTCGCGCGGCCCGCCAGCGTATGTCCATGCAGGAGTATCTGCGCGCGGAGCTCGAACGGCTCACGCGGCGACCCTCCATGGATGCCGTGCTCGAAGCAGTGCGGTCGCGCAAACGGCGCACCGGCCGGCGCGTCTCTGCCGTCTCCATTCTACGCGCCCGCGACGCCGACCGCCGGTGAGCATCGTTGTCGACGCGTCAGTTCTCGTCGCGGCCGTTACGGACGCGGGCGAGACGGGAGCGTGGGCGGTAGATGCGCTTTCCGAAAGTCAGCCGATCGCCCCGGTGCTGGTGCTGGTGGAGTCGATGAACATTCTGCGCCGGCTCGAGCGCGCCCGCAGCCTGGATTCTAGCGACGCCACCGCGGCTCAGCGCGACCTGATGCAACTCGACGTCGAACTCCTTCCGTTCGAACCGTTTGCAGCGCGTGTCTGGGCGCTTCGCCGCAACCTCAGCTCATGTGACGCATGGTACGTCGCGGTCGCGGAAACATTCGACACTTCTCTGGCGGCGCTCGACCGCCGGCTTGCCCGCTCCACCGGGCCGGTCTGTAGGTTCCGGCTTCCCGGCTGACTCATTCCAGTGAGATTCGTTCGGGCGACCGCGAAGGGCTCCGGGTCAGCTGGCTTTCGGGAACGCGATTGGCGTGGTCTTCGATGTTGTCGCGGGGCGCGGCGGGACCCGCGCCCCGCTTTTGGGCGCGCGTTGCGTCAGCCAGGAGAAGCAAGAGGCTGCTCGACACGCAGGCCGCAACGGGAACCACGGCCTACGGGGTCGCTACGTTTCCGTAGAACGTGATCCGGTTGTCCAGCTTGAAGACGCCTTCCTGCTCCAGTTGGAACGGCGCCAGCAGCTTGCCCTGTGCGTCGAAAAACTGCGGCGCGGGATACGACGAGAGCAGGTCCGTCAGCATGTTCTCGACCGTTTCGCGAAGGTTGTCGGCCGCAAGCCGTTCGAGATCTGGCTCACATGGGTTGGTGACGAACTTGTCGATGTGCACCTGCATCGGGCACGCCGGGAGGTTGTTTTCGGAGACCGTGACGGCAAACACCGCGCGCGACGAAAGCGCCGGCGTGAGGTAGGTGGATCCGAGCGTTCCGGTGAGAGCGAGCGTGAAATCCGGATCGAGGAAGTCGAGGTTCATTCGCAGCAGCAGTGTATCGGGATCGCCCCCGGTGCCGGGCTCGACCGCATCGACGTGCAGATCGTTCAGATGGTAGACGATCGGTGCCTGTCGCGTACTCGGATCGCGAGGCATCCAGGTAAACGGTGCGATCATCGGAGACACTCGCCATTCCACGGTGGGGCTCGTCAGCGGTGCGAGCGCCACCGGGTCTGCGGCCGCCAGGATCTGGCCAAGCGTCGGGTCGCCCGGTGCGGGCGTGATCGTGAAGTGCATCCGTTCGGTACCCATGCGCTCCCGCAGCACCTGATTCAACGCGCCGGTCGTCGTCGAAAAAAGCACATCGAACGCGCGCGGTCTGTCGTGTGGCGAAAAGCCGTCGACGGACCACAGGACGTCGACGGCCGGAGGGCGCACGAACGTGGCCTGCGCCGGGGCGACCGCGAATGGCGGTTTCAATTCCGCGTCCGTCCGCATCGCGAACCATGCGCCGTCCACCGGGTTCCCGTTGCCGAGTAACGTCGTTCCGGACCTCGTCTGCTCGGTGGTAATCGTGTGGTCGAGTGGGGAGTCGTAGGTGCCGTGCTCGAACGGCGCGAGCAGGGAATCCACCGCCAGGGCAAAGTCGCTTGCAGGCGATTGGTCGAGCCAGGTGATTCCCAGAGATGACTCGAGCGGAGCGTAGTACCGGTTCAGCAGCGATTCGACACTCGAATTGACGAACGGCTGTCCGCAGGTTCCGACCGCGCTTTCCGGCCTGCGCGCCCCGGCTGGCACCGCGAACGTCGCAACGCCACCATCATTCACGTCGAAGAGCTCGGGGTCCAGGTTGGCGGAGAATGGAAGGTCGATGGGGTCTGGGGTCTGCGCACGTTTCGCACGCGCGTTGGTGTCGCTGCAGGTCGCCCATGCATTCCGCGCTGGGTCATCCGTGATCGTCGAGTCGTCGAGCGTCCGCCGCAGCGTGGCGCGAAGCAGGCACGCGGGGTTGCCCCTCCAGCGAATGAAGACATCGCGCAACGTCACGTCGACTTTCTGGTTGATGCCGCCAAGATCAACCAGCGCCGTGAGTCCGTCGACACCCACGCCGAGGTCGATCGCGGTGACACCACCGGTCAGCGCCGCGCGCGTGAGGTCGCCGTCGAGACGTCCGACGCAGACCTCCCAGTACTTGGGATTCACGAAGTTTGGTCTCTTGACGCAGAATGGTGCTGTCGGGATCACGCCCCCGGCCTTGGCTGCCAGATAAGCCGCGTATTCAACCCCGGCCGTGACCAGCAGTTCCTGGTATTCCAGGGTGTCCTTGAACAGCGACGCGACACTCTTCATGCGCAGGCACGTCTTGGTGCCGAAAGCGAAATAGTTGGTCTCGGTCGTGTACTCCTGGTGAGGCTGGGTGAAGAGGCTGGTCAGATTCGCGTTGAAGGTGGATACGTCCGGCTGCGGCAGGAGGGCGCGCAGCCACGGTTCCAGGGCGTCCACTCCGCGGGTCGAAAGCTGTACGGCGAGTTTTTCTTTTTCGCCTGACGCTTGGGTGTCAGTCAGTCCGGCTTGCCGCAGATCCCAGACGAACGTCTTCTTGCGGTCCACGAGGGTTCGCGCTGAAACGTGGTACAGCTCGACCAGCAGCGGCATCGCGATGCGATCTCGCTGACCATAGAAGTCGACGTACGGCTCCTCCGGCGGGAAGCCCCCGGTCGGAGCCAGCGGGCCGACCGGAACCTGTGCGATGTAGGAGAAGGTCCCGGCTCCGGTGACCGTGCGCGTCGCCTGCACACCCTGAACGTAGGCGTCGTAGTCGTTCTCCTGTCCGATCGGCAAGCCCGATACCGATCCGGTGAAGGGAACGACGTCGCTCATTCCCACCAGAAGCTCGGACGGGCTCGGAATCGAGATCGACTGCGCGGTTGCAGTCGACGCATTCAGGAGCACGGCTGCAGCGATCGATGCGGTGACGAGTGGTGAAAACAGAGCCATGATCGATTCCTCCCGTGATGAGGTCCGAAACGATTACTCTTGCTCGGGTGGGCGAGGCCAATGGGCGCGGAACGGTATTGGCCCGACCTACTCATGTCAACGACATCCTCGTACGGGTGTACCGCGCGGGATTGTCTTCGTGCTTGCGCGCGCGCGACGTGTGGCGGACTTCGCAAGCGGGGACTCGTCGAGATTCGGGAGTGCCGCCCGCCCGCGGGCGGCGCTGCTCGGGTCTGGAATGAGCAGACGCGAAAGAACGACGAAAGTGAGCGGGGCAATCCTTCCGAGCAAGCCTATCCCATGAAGAAGGCGTTGAGCTTGTTGCCGTCCAGGTCGCGGAAGTAGCCCGCGTAGAAGCCTGGGCCACGCGGGCCGGGGGCGCCTTCGTCGGTGGCGCCGAGTTCGATAGCCTTCGCGTACAGCGCATCGACCTTTGCGGTCGAGTCCATCGCCAGCGCGACCATGACGCCGTTGCCGACCGTGGCCGGCTTTCCATCGAAAGGCTTGGTAACTGCGACCCCGGGCTGGTCCGGACCGGTGCCCCACGCGATGAACGTCTCCATGTCGAAGACGCGCTTGGCACCGATGCTGCTCAGCAGTTCGTCGTAGAAGCGCGCAGCGCGCGCGAGGTCGTTGGTTCCGAGAGTGACGTAGCCGATCATGTGATTGTTCCTCCGTGGCGCGGTCCGGCGCG
>JACRCR010000072.1 GCA_016218925.1 Deltaproteobacteria bacterium
AGGTCCGCGAGCAGCCGGCGATTGGCCGGGTCTTCGAAGAACAGACGGATCGAGGAGGCCATCTCCGGTCCTACGCCGTCGAGCGAGGTCAACTCTTCGACTCCCGCCTCGGCCAGCGCCGGCAGTGAGCCGAAGGCACGCGCGAGAACCCGGGCCGCGGCCTCGCCGACGTGGCGGATGCCGAGCGCGAAGATCACCCGATCGAGGCTGCGTGTGCGGCTCTGTGCGATGGCGGCGATCAGGTTGTCGGCCGACTTGGGACCGAGCCGCGCGATCTTACCCGCTCCGTCGGATTCCTCGGCACCGAGCAATTGTCCGGGCCCGAGTCTGTAAAGGTCGGCGAACCCGCCCACGACCTTCTTGTCCACCAGTTCGGCGACCAGCTTCTCTCCCAGCCCGTCGATGTCCATCGCCCCCTTGGAGGCGAAGTGCCCGAGGGCTTGTTTGAATTGGGCAGGGCATTGGCGATCGGTGCAGCGATAGGCGGCCTCGCCTTCGATCCGTACCACAGGCGACGAACAGGCGGGGCAGCGCCTGGGCATGTGGAACCTGGTCTCGTCGCCGCTGCGCTTGTCGGTGAGCGGCCCGACCACGTACGGGATCACGTCACCGGCGCGCTCGACGATAACCGTGTCGCCGATGCGGATGTCCTTGCGTTCGATCTCGTCCATGTTGTGCAGCGAAGCGTTGGAGACGGTGACGCCGCCTAGCGCCACCGGGTCGAGTTCCGCTACCGGGGTGAGCGTGCCGAGACGTCCCACCGAAGCGACGATGTTGCGCACTCGCGTCACTGCCTGACGCGGACGGAACTTGAACGCGACGGCCCAGCGCGGCGAGCGCGCCAACTCTCCGAGTCGTTGTTGCTGATCGGTCGAGTCGACCTTGACGACGACGCCGTCGATGTCGATGTCGAGGCGGTCGCGGTGCGCGGCCATGTCGGCGTGGTACGCGAGGATCTCACCGATGTCGCGAGCCTTGCGGATGCGCGGGAATACGTGCAGTCCCCAGCGTCCCGCGGCGGCCAGAAACGCCGAGTGCGAAGCGAAGGGGCGCGGCTCGATGAGCCCGTGGCTGTGGACGAAAAAGTCGAGCGGGCGCGACGCCGTCACGCGCGAGTCGAGCTGGCGAAGCGAGCCTGCGGCGGCGTTGCGCGGGTTGGCGAAGACCGCCTCTCCGCGTTCCTCGCGTTCGGCGTTGAGGGCCGCGAACGCTTTCTTGCCGATTACCACCTCGCCGCGGATTTCCATCCGGGCCGGCACGCCGGCGCGCGCTCGGGTAGTACGCGTCGTCTGGAGTTGGAGCGGAATGGTGCGCACCGTGACCGCGTTGGCGGTCACGTTCTCGCCGACGCTTCCGTCGCCGCGCGTGGCGGCACGGATCAGCCGCCCCTCTTCGTAGAGGAGATTGACGGCGACTCCGTCGAGCTTGGGCTCGCAGACGAAGACCGCGGCTTCGTCTGGAAGCGCCTTGGCCACGCGCGCGACGAAGTCTTCGAGCTCGTCGCGGTCGAAGACGTTGCCGAGCGACAGCATCGGACGCAGGTGCGCGCTTGGCTCGAACTTCTCCGACGGTGCCGCGCCGGGGCGCTGGGTGGGCGAGTCGGCGGCGCGCAACTCGGGGAACTCGTTTTCGAGGTGCTCGAGTTCGCGTAGCAGCGCGTCGTATTCGGCGTCGCTGATCGCCGGTGCGTCGAGCAGGTAATAGAGGCGGTTGTGCTCGTCGATCTGACGCCGCAGCGTCGCCGCTCGGCTGCGTTGGGCCGTGGAAACCACGCCGGTTCACTAACACGGCGCCGACGTCAAGGCATCACATCCCTGTCGTTGCCTGCACGCCGCGACCTCGTCCATGGTGGGTTCCGCAGCCGAGGCCCGGCGGGGCACGGCTCGAAACGAAACAACGCACAAGGAGGTCACACCATGAACACGGAACAGACGAAGTCGCCACGCGCCCGGCGCGTGGTCACGATCCTCACGCAGGCGACGGTCGCGATGGCGATGGTTCTGGCGCTGGCGGGCAGCGCCGCCGCGGCCGATGCCCCCAAGATCAACGTCAACAGCGCGTCGGTCGAAGAACTGGCGTCCCTGCCCGGCATCGGCGCATCCAAGGCCGCAGCGATCGTTGCCGAGCGCGAGAAGAAGCCCTTCGCCTCGGTCGCCGATCTCGAACGCGTACGCGGCATCGGCCTCAAGACCGTCGAAGACCTCCAAGACAAGGTCACCATCGGCGGCCGCTGAGCGCGGCGAACCGACCCCGCGACGGGCAACGAGGACGCTCTTCGGCGCCCCTCAACGCGGCAGTCGGTCCAGAAGGGTCCAGCTGCGAGGCGGAGGTGGGTTCTGAGCGCGCAGGCGTAGCGCAGCTACGTCGTAGCGATCAGGGCCCACCTCCAGGGCTCGGTAGGCGCAATCGCTCGACGCGGCAGTCGGTCCAGAAGGGTCCAGCTGCGAGGCGGAGGTGGGTTCTGAGCGCGCAGGCGTAGCGTAGCTACGTCGTAGCGATCAGGGCCCACCTCCAACGAAGCAGATGGGCCCTTATGGACCGACTGCCGTGACTGCCAACATGGCGGCGACGGTGGAGAGTAGCTGCTGCGGCCGAAACGGCTTAGCCAGCACCGGGCAGCCGTAGGCTTCGGCCTCGTGCTGGCCGGGGATGCTCAGGACGTCGCCGGTGACGACGGCGCTACGGCGCAGCAATTCGGGGTTGTGGTCGCGCAGGCGCGCGAGCAGTGCGCCGCCGGTATCGCCCGCGAGGTTCCAATCGAGTACGACGGCGTCGAAGTGGCCGCTGTCCAGGCAGCCGATCGCCTCGGCGGCACTGGAGGCTCCCGCTACCGAGGCGCCGGCGCGCTCCAGAATCGAGATCGTGAGCGAGCGGATATCCGGATCGTCCTCGACCACCAGGATCGAACCGCACAGCTTCGGGCTCTTCAGGGATTTTGCGCCGTTCTGCATCGTTGTACCGGCGAGCCCGCCGGGGCTCGTGCCGGATCACTATAAGTTGCGTTTGGGCGACTAGCCATAGCCAGCGCGAGATCGTTTGCCGCGGCGGTGCCTTTGCCAGGCCGCCCGCGCTCGGGCATAAGTTCGGCGCTGCGGCCTCTCGCTCCGCGAGAGTGGAGAGGGCGCGGCGTTCGCCTTCAGGATGCCGGTGGATTTTCAGGCCCAGCTTCAGAGCTTTCTCACCCGGGTTACCGGCGACCGAGCTGCCTCGGTAGAGGAACTGCGCCGTCACACCCAGGGCTTCTCGATGGAGACGATGTCTTTCGTCGGGTGTTGGCGGGATCACGAACGCTCGCACCGACGACGTCTGGTCCTGCGACGCCAGCCCGAAGCCGGCCTGCTGGAACCCTACGACCTGCGCCCTCAGGTGGCGGCAATGCGCGCTCTTCAAGGGGTGATGCAGGTTCCGCCGCTGCTGTGGTTCGAAGAGGATCCTGCCGTTCTCGGCGCTCCGTTCTATGTCATGGAGTTCGTCGAGGGAGACGTCCCGTTGCCGATGATGGCACCGGGCGCGGAGCTTCCGATCCCCGATGCCGCCACGCGCGAGAGGCTGGCCGGCGATCTGGCTTCCAATCTGGTGGCCCTGCACCGCTTCGACTGGCGCGGTCCTGCCTTCGAGATATTCGCTGCGCCCGCCGGGCTTCGCGAAGCGGCGCAGATGCAAGTCGAGGTGTGGCGAGGCTACTACCAGAGGTCGCGTCCCGATCCCTCGCCGATGCTCGAGAGGGCGCTGCGCGAACTCGACCGCCGTGCGCGCGAGATGACCGAACGCGGGCCGGTTTCGATCGTCCACGGCGACTTCCGCACCGGCAACTTCCTCCGCCAGGGCACGCGCGTCACTGCGGTGCTGGACTGGGAACTGGTGCACCTCGGCGATCCGATGGAAGACCTGGCGTGGGCGTGCAGCCGGCTGTGGCGAGGGCAGACCGATCTGGCCGGCCTGCTGGTGCCGCGAGCGCGCTTCGTGGAGATGTACCGGGAGGCAGGCGGCGGCGAGCTCGACAGCGCGCGACTGGCGTTCTACGACCTGCTCGGCGCGGTCAAAATGGCGGCGATAATGCTCACCGGGATTCGCGCTTTCGCCGACGAGCGCACCGACGACGCGCGCATGGCGATCTTCGCGCACCAACTGGACGGCCTGGGCATGGTGATCGGCGAATCGCTGGGACTGGTCCCGTCGCTCAGCAGTTGAGGCGTGAGAAGATGCTCGAGCTCGACCGCATCCTTTCCGGCATGATTCGCGTGCTCGAAGACCGGGTGCTGCCCGAGTTGTCGTCCGGCTACGCGCGCGGCCAGTTGCACGCGGTGCTCGAACTGCTCGAGAACCTGCAGGGGCGCACGGTGTGGGGAGGCCCGCTGCTGGAAGGCGAAACCGCGATGCTCGAGTCGCTTGCCGCCGAGGCAGTCGGGAAGCTGACCGACCCGCGCGGGTCGCTTGCTGCGCGGCTGCGCGACTACGTCGCTGCGCCGCCATCGTCGCTCGGCGAGCGGATTCACGTTGGGCGCGCTCTGGTGTGCGAACTGGTCGCCGGCGGGCATGCTGACCAGGGCGCGCTGGCGACTCTGGTCGACGGCTATCTGACCAACGACGCCGTGATGAAGGCGCTGGGTCTCAAACCCTCGCGCCTCAGCGAGATCTCACGGGGATGAGACACGTGAGGATGCGCGTTGCGTGCGCGGCACTGCTCGCGTTGTCGGTGGCGACGGCGGCGACTGCGCAGGAGGAAGAGCCCGACGTAGCCGGTGACGACTCCGCGCAGGCGGTCGAGCAAGACGTCGCCGCCCAGCCCGATGCAGCGGCGTCCGCTCCGGATGTGCCGCAAAGCGCGGAAGAGGCGCGCGACTGGAGCGCGCGCTCCAAAGTCAAAGCGCTCGGCGAAGGCACAGAGCAACTCTACGCTGTCGAGCATCCCGGCTCGTGGTCGTTGCACGTCGAGAACGTTCCGGCGGCGGCGATTTTCGCGCTCTGGCACGGGGTGGGCGGACCTACCGTGGCCTCCAAGCAGGCTCTGGATTTCCCCTTCACGATGTCGGTTCACCAGACGACGGTCGAACGTGTCGTCGCCCGCATCCTGGACGGCTACAACTACACGCTACACTACGAGAATGGACGCCTGGCGGAAGTCCGGGTAGTCGGGGCGATCCCGTCGCGCTCGTACAAGACCCCGCGTCTGGTCGAATCGCGTGCGCAGTGGACCGATTCCGAGGTCACGCTGCTCACCGCCGGTGAGCCGGCGCCGGCCGACAAACCCTGACGCGCGCGGCCGGCTGGCGCGGCGCGGATTCCTCAGTTCAATTCGTAGGCGACGATGTCGCTCGGGAACGAATCGCCGGGTGCGAGCACCGTGCTGCTCGACGGATATTCGGGCGGCAACTTGTCGGGCCCGATCACGTAGGCGTCGACGCGGTCGAGTCCGGCCTGCGCGACGTAGAGGATGCCGCCGCGTAGCACCATGCGTGCGGGGTATGACGACGGATCGTCTTTGGTACTGGCGAAGGGCGGTTCTTCCGGCAGCATGCCGTCGTCGGCGACCGTGAACAGATCGATGCGCCCGGCGTTGTAGGCCGAGGCGTACAGCGTGGTGCCGTCGAGCACGATGCTCGAATAGTACTGCGCCGCCTTGGTTCTGGAGTCCTGCTCCGCAGGCAGGGTACCGTCAGCAAGGATGCGGTAGGCGCGGATCGCGCGATCGCCGGCCGAAGTCACGTACAGAATGTTGTCGCGGATCTCCATGTCGTCGGGCAACGAGATCGCGTCGATCGGATCCTGGGCCTCCGCATCGTCGGGGACGTTGCCGTCGGCATCGAGCAGGAATACGTCGATGAGCTGGGAGCGCCGCGAGCCGGCGTACAGATAGCCGCCGCTGAGCTCGAGCGAAACGTAGTCGGCCGGGTACTGGCCGGTTCCGACCCCGGTCGGATCGGCGGGTACCATACCGTCCTGCAACTCGAAGGACTCGACGAGTCCGTAGCCGGTGATCGCAGCGTATAGAATCCCGTTGCGTACGATCAGATCCAGCGGCACCGAGTCCTCGCGAACGTCGGTTTGGGCGTCGGGGCCGACCGGTAGCGCACCGTCCTGGCCAAGCCTTGCCGAAACGATGCGATCTTCGGTGGCGACGTACAGGATGCCATCGTTGATGGTCAGGCGCCGCGGGTTGGTCAGGTGCATGGTCGAGAACGGCGCGGCTGGCAGCAGGCCATCGGTGCCGAGCCGGTAGGCATCGACGCGGTCGCCCTGGGCCATCGTGACGTAGAGCACGATGTTGCCGGGCGGCGCGGTGGTGGTGGGCCCGGGCGGAAGATCGGACGAGGTCCCACTTCCTGCGCCGCACGAGGCGGTGGCCATCACGCAAAGGGCGAGGAGGAGGGCGCGGGGGCCGCAGAGGCGCCGCAGCTTCGATGCAGGCTCAGGCATGCGCGACCATTAGCCAAGGCTCGGGCTGCTGTCCAGCCGGCGCCGCGCCGCCGGCGCCTTCGCGCAGGTTGACGCGACATCGCGCCCGACACAGGGCGCAGTGTGTGCGGATTCGTTGCCGCACCTCGGCGCGGCAACGATAATCGGCCGATGGCCCATGCTCGAAACGATGCAGAGGAGTGGAATGTACTGGTGGTGTGCCGCCAAGGGCCCGGCGTGACGGGCCGGACTCTGGCAGCCCTTGGCCGCCTGGGGCGTTTTCGTACCGGCGGCTACCCGCAGGTTCTGCTCGGCGTGGTGGGTCGCACTCGCGCCACCTCTGCGCCATCGCTGGCGGCCGGCATCGAAGAACTGGTGGCCGGCGCGGCGCCCTTCGACGAACTGGTGGAAAGAGTGCTCCCGGTGGAGAAGGCGATCCTGTTTCGCCGCGATGACGTGACCGAGACACTGTGCGAGGAACTCGAAGGGACAGGTCCAAGGCTGGCCGGCAGGAGCTTTCATGTGCGCAGCCACCTGCGAGGTCTCAAGGGCCGGGTCGAGCACCCCGCGCTCGAGCGCGCGCTTGGGGCGTTCCTGGCCGAGAGGGCGGAAGCCGCCGGCGCGCCGGCGCGCGTCACCTTCGACGACCCCGACTTCATCGTCGCGGTCGAGGTTGCCGGCCAGAGGGTAGGCTACGCGTTCCTGGATCGGGAGCTGCGCGCATCGTCGCGCGTGCGCGCCAAGTAGGCGCTCTCCGGCGCGCGTCGCCAGCGCCTCAGCCGTTCGGAGCCAGCAGAACCTTGACGGCGCCGCTGTGTTTGTCGGACGCGGTCTCGAAGCCTTTCTGGATGTCCTCGAGGTCGAACGTGTGGGTGATCAGACGGCGCAGCACCTGTGCTCTGGAGGAGAGCAACTCGAGCGCGACCTCGAAATCGGCGCCGGCGCCGCGCGGCCGGTTGTAGACCATCGAGCCGACCAGACGCAGTTCCTTGATCAGCATGATCAGCGGCTCGAAAGCCGGGGTTTTCTCGAACAGCCCGACGATCACTACGCTGCCGCCGCGGGCGGCCGCGTAGACCGCGTCCGAGACCGTGGTGGCCTCGCCGCCGACGGTTTCGATCACCGTCTGCGGCGGCTCGCCGAGCGAGCCGACCTCGTCGGGGTGCAGCACCTGATCGACGCCGATCGCCTCGGCCAAAGCGCGTTGATGCGGATGGCGGGCGGTGATCGCGACGAAGCCCGCGCCGGCGTGGCCACACGCCGCGGCTGCCAGCAGTCCGATGGTGCCGGCACCGAGCACCAGTACGCGGCTGCCTTTGGTGACGCCGCCGAGGCGCGCGGCGTGTACCGCGACGGCGGTGGGTTCGGCGAGCGCGCCGAGCTCGAAATCCACCTCGCGCGGAAGCGCGAACGTAGTGTAGTCGGGCGCCAGCACATGGGTAGCCATACCGCCGGCCAATCCGAGTCCCACGAACTCGAGCCCCGGGCACAGATGGTAGTCGCCGGCCAGGCAGTAAGCGCACTTCCCGCAGCGCGACAGAGGCTCGATCGTCACGCGGTCGCCTTCGCGCACGCCGCGAGCGCGGGCGCCCACTGCGTCGATGATTCCGCTCATCTCGTGCCCCGGGCACGAGGGCGGCAGCATGCCGCGACCGCGAAACGCGTGCAGATCGCTGCCGCAGATGCCGCAGCGCTGCACGCGCAGGCGAACCTGACCGAGGCCGGGCACCGGCGTCGCAGCCTCGACGACGCCGATGCGCCCCGGTCCCTGGTAGCGGGCCTGTCTTTCCATCACGCGATCAATTCAGCTCGCCGCTGCTGTAGCCGAGAATGCTGCGCGCGATGATGAGCTGGTTGATCTGCTGGGTGCCCTCGTAGATGTCGGTGATCTTGGCGTCGCGCATCCACTTCTCGAGCATCATCTTGCGCGAGTAGCCGAGAGCGCCGGCCAGTTCGACGCACTTTTGGGTGACTCGGGTGACGACGGTTCCGGCCTTGGCCTTGGCCATCGACGCCTCGCGCGAGTTGCGCTGCCCGCGGTCCATCATGTTGCAGGCCTTCCAGGTCAGCAGCCGCGCCGCCTGGAGCTGGGCCTCCATGTTCATCACTTCGCGTTCGAGCACGGTCTGCTCGGACGGTCCCGCTTCGTAGCGGATCGCGATGCCCTGCTCGGCGAGAACTTGCGTGAGGACCTCGAGCGCCGCGCGCGCCACGCCGATGCCGCTGGCCGCGACGATCGGGCGCGTGCTGTCGAAGGTCGCCATCACGCCGCCGAAGCTGCCGGTGGAGCCCTTCTCGACGATCTCGGCGGTGCCGAGGATGTTGTCGGCGGGGATGCGCGCGTTGTCGAGTGTGATAGTCACCGTGTCGGATGCGCGGATGCCCATCTTGTCTTCGAGTCTGGTGACGGTGACCCCCGGCGTTCCGGCCGGCACGATGAACGACTTGATGGCGGCGCGGCCCTTGCTGCGATCCAGAGTGGCCCACACCACGACGAAACCGTCGGACTCGTTGAGGGCGCGGTGCCCGGCGGTGCAGAATATCTTGGTGCCGTTGAGCACCCACTCGTCTCCTTCACGCACCGCGGTGGTCGCGACCTGCTTGGAGTCGGAGCCGAAGTGCGGCTCGGTGATCGCCATCGCGCCCCACTTGGGCTTGCCCTTGTAGAAGCTGCCGAGGAAGCGCTGCTTCTGCTCGGGCGTTCCCACCGCCTGAACAGCCGCGCCGCCCAGGCCGGGGTTGGGGATCGACAGGTACAGACCGGCGTCGCCCCAGGCCAGTTCCTCGATCTGCATACACGCCAGCAGCGTGTTTTCGGAGACCTTCTTGTCGCCGCTCTTCTTGCCGCCGAGCGAAGTGGCCTCGGCGTTGGCTTTGCTGGCCTCCCACATCGTGTTGAAGAAATCCCACGGGTCGGTGTGTTCCTCTTCGTCGTACTGGCGAGAGATCGGCCGCATCAGACTCTCGGCCGCCATGCGTGCCATCGCGATCCTTCCCTGGGCTGCCTTTGAAAGACTGAAATCCATGATGTCGTACTCCTGTCTGTCCTGTCCCCTGACTCTCTATCGCACCTCGTCGCGGGTCGCGCTCAGATGCTGGCGATGCCCTCGAAGGTCGCGAAGCCGCGGCCGTTGCGCACCCACATCTCGCTCGGATGATCGCGAATGAAGCCGTGTCCGCCGAGCACCTGCAGGCCGTTGTCGGTCACCGTCATCACCATGTCCGCGCAGTAGCGGTGGGCGAGCGCGACTTCGCGCGCCGCCTCGTTTCCCTGGTCGAGGTTCCACGCCGCCTCCCAGTTGAGCAGGCGCGCAGCGTCGGTCTCGGTTGCCATGTCGGCGAGCATGAACGCGATCGCCTGCTTCTGGCCGACCTTGACGCCGAACACGTCGCGTTCCTTGGCGTAGCCGATGGCGTAGTCGAGAGTGGCCTTGGCCACGCCCACCGCCATCGCCGACTGCGCCACGCGCGCACGCCGCAGCAGTTTGGCGGCGTCGCCGGGCAGCCGCGCCGAATCCGGCACGCGGCAGCCGCGCAGCGCGATCGAGTACAACTCCAGCGCATGCAGCCCGAGCATCTTCTCGCGCTCGCCAATCTCGAGTCCCGGCGTTCCGGAGGGAACCACGAACGCTGCCAGCGCCCCGCTGTCATCGGCCGCGTAGACGACGATCCAAGGCGCCGCCTTGGCCAGCGGCACCATGCACTTGTCGCCGTCGAGCACCCAGCCGCCGCCATCGCGGCGCGCTGTGGTGCGCATCCGGGTGAAGTGGAAATTGATGTGCGGCTCGAGCACCGCGGCGCTGCCCGGGACGAAGCGTTCGCCGAGGTAGGCCGGTAGCAGGTCCTGCTTCTGCTGCTCGGTTCCCAGCACCAGTACCGGGTCGACCACCAGCCGCGGCGACAGCAGGTGCAGCGCGATGGCGAGGTCTCCCTCGGCAAGTCCTTCGGCGATCAGCGCGCCGGTTACCGCCGAAGGCGCCTGGCTGGCATAGCCGCCGTAGGCCTCGGGGACCGATCCCTGGATGAGACCGAGTTCCCACGCGGCGTCGACCAGGCTTTCCGCAACTGTCGCGGTCTCGTCGGCTTCACGGGCGGCCGGCCGCACGCGCTCGGCCGCGAACGACGTCACGGTCTCGCGGATCAGTTGCTGTTCTTCGTCGAACTCGAAATCAATCACGGATCGCTCCTCCCTCACGTGCTTGCGCCGCTCCAGCCAGGCGCAGGTTGTCGAGCATCTGGTCAACGAAGGTCTCGAGCGTGTGCTCGAGGCTGAAACGCTTCGGGTCCAGGTAGAATTGGGTTTCGGCGCCGATCACGGCGCTGGTGAAGAGCGCAGCCAGGGCGTCGGCATCAGCGTCGGCGCGGAACAGCGCGCCGTCCTGGCCGGCTCGGATGATGTTGCGAAGGAAGGCGCGAAAGCGGCGCATCATTCCGCGCATTTCTTCGACTACCGGGTCGTTGGTCTCGATCGATTCGACCATCAGTTTGATGGCGAAGCGCGGGCGGTCCTCGGAGGTGGCGTGCTGGGCGCATACCTCGGCGATGCGCCGCAGGCTCTCGTCCGGCGCCGCGGCGCGGCAGGCGCTTTGCACTCGCGTTTCGAACTCGCCGATGCGGTCCATGACGGCCGCGGCCAGCAGGTCCTCCTTGCTGCGAAAATGGTGGTAGATGGCGCCCTTGGTGACGCCGGCTTCGCGCGCGATGCGGTCGATCGAGGTGCCCTGGTAGCCGTAGCGGGCAAAGCAACTGATCGCGATCGCGGTCAGGTCTCGCCGGCCGTCGCCGCTACGCCTGGAGCGTCCCTCGGGGAGCATACCGACCGTTTAGTATGCCGCGTTAGGCTAGTCAAGGCTGTTTACGCACCTGTAAGAAGGACGCGGGAGCCTCGGCACCCGTTTGACTGCCCTGGCGGCGCCGACGATTCTGGCCGCGCTTTTCGTGGCCTACATCCGGCACATCGCCCCCGCCCAAGCCGGCGGGAGGCTCGCTCAGGTATACCGGGAGATCCGTGGGGAAGTGCCGCGGGTGCCCAACCTGATGCAGGTCTTCAGCCTGCGGCCGGAGACCATGGAGGGCGTCTACCGCCTCTGGATAGCCATCATGTGGAGCGGTCGCACGCCGCGTCAGCTCAAGGAACTGCTGGCGGTGGTGATCGCCAAGGCGGCGCGCTGTGACTACTGCGCCGAGGCCCACATGATCTATCTGCTGGCCGCCGGGATGGATACCGACAGCGCGTGGGACGCCTGTACCCGGCTCGCCGAATCCGATGGACTTTCTCCCCGCGAGCGCGCAGCGCTGCGCTTTGCCGTGCGCCTGACCGCCGAACCCCGCGCAGTGCGCGCCAGCGACCGCGCCAGCCTGGCTGAGCTGTGGCCGTCGGTGGAGGAGAGGGTCGAACTGGTGGCGACAATCTCGGCCTTCAACAGCGTTACCCGGGTCGCCAACGCCCTCGGTGTGGTTTCGGAGATCCCGCGTGCGCTGCGCCGCTTCGAGAGCGGGCGTCGTGGCGTGATCGCGCTGCTGGCGAAGGTCTCGGCCCTCAGTCTGGACCTGGGCGAAAAGACCGTGCTCGGAGATCCCCCCGAGCAGAACCGCGCCGCGCTTCGCCTGCTGTTTCTCGACCAACTGGGGTTTGGCGCGCTGCCGCCCGGCTTCGAGCTTCTCGAGGCCTGCCCCGAGGTGTTCGACGGCCAGCTACGCGTCGTCAAGAAGTCGGTTGCGGTCATGCCGCGCGACCGCTGGATGCGCATCGGTCTGGTGGTGGGACGCCTGACCGGCTGCGAGTTCTTCGCGACCAACTGTGCGGACTGGCTCACGCAGCGAGGGGAGAGCGCCGACGACGTCATCGCGGCGAGCGAGGGGTCGCCGTCGAGTCTTCCCGACGGCGAGCACGCGTGTCTGCGCTTTGCCCGCGACTTCACCCTGCACTCGCACACGATCGACGAAGACCGCATCGTCGAGTTGCGGCGCCTGGGTCTGTCCGACGGTGCGATTCTCGATCTCGCTTACGTGACCGGCACCTTCAACGGCATGGTGTGTCTGGTCCTGGGGTTGGCGCCGTTCTAGAATCGGCTGCCGGCTTTTCGTGACAAGGAGAGAGATGGTGGAATCGGCGCAAGTTTCCGGGAAGGTCTTCCGCTTTCTGTCGACGATGCACCCGTCGTTGTCGAAGGCGGAGCGCAAACGCTACGCCGAGTACGATCCCGACAAGTGGTATCCGTGGACCGGCGACATTGCCGCCGAGTTCACCGACCTGGTGCGGCGCTCGCCGCGCGACACCAGTTTCGCGCGCGGCTTCGCCTATGCCGCGCAAAAAGGTCTTCCCGAAGACGTCAAGATGAGCGCCGGCGAATTGGTGCGCGATCTTGCCACACTGCCGGGCGTGTACACCGACGGAACCGGCAGCGGTTTCGATGTGCGGATCGAGGGACCCGGTCGTGCGCTGGTCAGCTTCGGCGGGATGCCGGGCTTCACCAACGCGTGCATCGTCGTGCTCGGCGAACTGACCCAGCGCCTGCAGGCGGCCGGAGCCAAGGGGCTCGACGTCAAGCATGCAGAAGGCTGCCGGCTTCAGGGCGCCGAGGCGTGCAACTTCCAGGTGCAGTGGTCCGCGCACGGCGATCCTGCAGGCCTCGGTAGCGGCGGCGAGGCGCGACCGGCTGCTGCGCGGCCTGCGCCGTCGCCTCAGGCCGTGCCCGCCGCTGCGCCGCGCGAGCCGGCTGCGCCGGCTTCGCGTCCTGCGCCGCCGCCGCAGGTTTCCGTCGCGCCCGCGAGCGCGACGACGCTGCGGCCGCCGCCGCCATCGCGTTCCGACGCTGCGGCTGCACGCGCCGTTCGCCCGAGCGCACCTGCAACGCCGCGACCTTCCGTCAGCAGCGACCCGGCCGCCGGCGGCGGCTCCGCGCAGGATCTTTTCGAGCAACTGCGCGTACGCCTTCTGGACGCGGAGCAGAACGCCGCCCGCCACGTCGAACTCGAAGCGCGCATCGCCGAGCTCGAGGATGAACTGGCCGCCGCCGGCGACGATCTCGACGCCGCGCGCGCCGAGGCCCAGGCGGCGCGCGACGCCCTCGACGAGTTGCGCCGCCGCATCCGCGAACTTGTCGGGTAGCCGCACTCTCCCGGCGCCGCGCGTCGTGCTGCTCGAGCCGCGGCGCGGCACCAACGTCGGAGCCGTGTGCCGCGCCGTCAAGAACATGGGGGCGTCGGGCCTGGCGGTAGTCGGCGGTGAGTTCGACGCCGTCGAAGCCGAGCGCACCTCGGTACACGCGCGCGACGTCTTCGCTTCGCGACTGGAAGTCTCCTCTTTCGAGGAGGCGGTTGCAGGCTGCGGTCTGATCATCGGGACCACATCGCGCTCTACGCCGTGGCGGATGCCGGTGGCGCCGATCGGTCAGGTCGCGCGCGAAGCGATCCGCGCAGCACGGCGAGCCGGCATCGAAGAGGCGCCGGCGGCGGCCGCTGTTGCGCTCGGACCGCGGCGCGCAGTAGACGCGCCGGCGCTGCTACCCTGCGCGCTGGTGTTCGGTCGCGAGGACCGCGGGCTCTCCAACGAGGAACTGTCGCGCTGCCACCGGCTGGCCTACGTTCCGACCGCCGACGAGTACGCGTCGCTCAATCTCGCACAGGCGGCGGTGGTGTGTCTGTACGAGTGGTTCGTCGCCGGCCAGGAAGAGGAGCAGCAGTCCGCGCCTGCGCCCGGGCCGGCGCCGCAGCCGCCGGCGGCCGGCCACGCGCGCCAGGCCGAGGCAGCCTCGGTGTCGGCTGCCCTCGGCGATCTTCGCGGCGCGCTGATCGACATCGGTTTCCTGCCCGCCGACCAGCCCGAGCGTGTGATGGCCGCTATTGCGTCGTTGCTCACCCGTGCCGGCCTCGACGACCGCGAGGTTCGCATCGTGCGGGGCATCGCCCGGCAGATGCGCTGGTTCGCCTCGGGCGGCGCCGGCGTTGCCGAGCGCAAGCGCGCCGAGGGCCGCAAGCTTCGTTGACCGCGCGCCGGCCTGCGGGCTGTTGCATGGAGCCGGGGCGGGCAGTACGGTTGCCGGACTTTTTTCGGGGGCGTTCGCCGAGGGTGCCCGAGCTGGAGGTTCGATGGTCGTCGTTATTGCCAAGATCAAGGCGAAAGCGGAGCACGCGCAGGAAGTCGCGGGTCTGTTTCAAGAGATGGTAGCGTGGGTTTGCGCCAACGAGGACGGCACCGCCACCTACAGTTGCAACCGCTCCAAGAGCGACCCGAGCGAATTCGTGTTCTTCGAGCGCTACCGCGACGAAGCGGCTTTCCAAGCCCACTCGCGCACCCCGCGCTTCGGCGAATTGATCGGCAAGCTGGCCGGTAAGCTCGACGGCGGCATGGAACTGACGCTGCTCGACGAAGTCGCAGCGAAGATCTGACCGCGGCCAGCCAGCCGGGAAGGGCGGCCGCGAGAATCGAGGTCTCTTGAAGCGCTGGATCGTCTCGTTGGCGCGGCGTCCGCGCCTCTCCGTCGCCGTCCTGCTGGCGGTGACGGCGGTCGCTCTGGGCGGCCTCACCCGAATTCGCTTCGACGGCTCGCTGGCTTCGCTGAGCGTTCCCGACGATCCCGCCCGCGTCTTCAACGAAGAGATCGCAAGGCAGTTCGGCGACGAGGAGATCGGCATCGTTCTGCTCGAAGCGGACGATGTCTACGCGCCGGAGGTGATCGAGACCCTGGCGGGGCTCACTCGCGATCTCGGCGCCATTCCCGGCGTGAGCCGCACGCTGAGTCTGGCCAACGCTTCCGACGCCACGCAGGACGTCTTCAGCCCGCCGCCGCTGCTGCCCGACGGCCCGATCGATGCCGGCGCCGTCGCGCATCTGCGCGAGCGGGTGAAGGCCAATCCGATCTACATTCCGCATCTGGTGGCCGTGGACGGCAAGGCACTGGCGATCACGGTGTTCTTCAAGGGCGCGGTGACCACCGCCGATGAAGCCGCGGTGGACGCGTCGGTGCTGGGCGTACTGGAAACATACAAGAGCCGCGCGCCGCTGTCCTACACCGGGATGTCGCACATTCGCGTGCAGGCGGTGGAGCGGATGCGCGGCGATCTGCTCGGATTCCTGCCGATCAGCCTCGCACTGATGGCGGTGGTTCTGTGGTTCATGTTCCGTTCGGTGCGCGCGGTGGTGCTGCCGCTGGTCGCCCTGGGTATGGGAGTCGGCTGTCTGGTCGGCATGATGGGCTGGTTCGACGAGCCGATCACGCTCGCCACGCTGGTGCTGCCGTCGTTGCTGCTGGTGATCGGCGGCTCCTACGCGATCCACATCGTCGACGCGTATCTCGAGCATCTGCGCGACGCCGGCGCTCGAGGCATCGCCCCCGAGGTCCTGTTCGCGCGCACTTTGCAATCGGTCGCGCTTCCGGTGCTGGTCTCGGCCGTGACCAACGCGATCGGTTTCGGATCGCTGGTGATCCATCCGATCCCTGCCATTGCCGGGCTCGGCAAGTTCGCGGTGCTCGGCACCGCGATCGTCACGGTCGGGTGTCTGCTCGGCATTCCGCTGGTGTTTCTGTGCCTGCCCACGACCCGGCGCACCGCTCCCGGGACCGCCGCCGATCATGCCGCGGGCGAGATGCCGCGTCTGGATCGCGCGGTGCGCTGGGCCGGAGCGCTGGTGATCGACCACCGCGGCCGGGTGCTCGCCTGCGCTGCTTTGCTCACGATCGCCGGAGGCTGGGCCGCCGGTCGTGTCACGGTCGATACCGATTTCCTCAAAGCGTTCCGCGAAAGTTCGCCGGTGCGGCGCAGCTTCGCCTCGATCAGCGACAAGCTCGCCGGCCCCAATCCGATCGCCGTCGTCCTCACCGGTCCCACCCCGGGCTACTTCCGCGACATCGCCTCCTTGAGGCGGGTGAACGACTTCCAGGAGTTTTGCGAGGAACTCGACGGCGTCGACAAGAGCATTTCGCTGATCGACTACATGGAGGAACTCGACCTCGGCCTGCAGAGCATCGCCGGCGAGGTATCGGTCGACGAGTCCGGCAACGTCGTCGAGCAGCCGCCTGCGAAGAGTTTCTGGCTGGCGCCGGCCGAGCAGCTTCCGCAGATCTTCCAGCTCGTCGCGGCCAGCCCGCGCACTTTTTCGGGGCTCGTCGATCGCGACTTCCAGCGCCTGCATCTGACACTGCGCACCTCGCTCACCGGTTCTCGCGAAACCGCCGAACTGGTCGAACAGATCAAGCGATACGGGTCGGTGGTGTTCCCGCACGCGGTAGACGTCCAGCTCACCGGCACGCTGGTGGTGATGAGCGCGATTTCCGATCGCATCCTGCAAGGGCAGGTCGAGAGTACCGCTTTGGCGTTCGCCATCATCTTCGTGCTGCTGTCGCTGATGTTCCTGTCGTTGCGCGTGGGCATCGTCGCGATGATCCCCAACATCGTTCCCAACGTGTTGTTCTTCGGCGTGATGGGACTGGGCGGCATCGAACTCAACCTGGCCACCAGCATCATCGCCGCGGTCGCGCTCGGCGTCTCGGTGGACGATACCGTCCACTACATGGCGCGCCTGAACCGTCTGGTGAAGACCACCGCGAGCCAGCGCGAGGCGCTCCTGGAGACCCTCGGTTTCATCGGCCGGCCGGTGGTGGCCACCACATTGACGCTGGCGGCGGGCTTCATGGTCATGCTGACGTCGAACTTCGTCATCATCAGCGCCTTCGGCTGGCTGACCGCGATGACGATGCTGATCGCGATGGTCTGCAACCTGCTGCTGCTGCCGGCCATCCTGGCCACCGTGCCGGTGGTTAGCGTCTGGGATCTGGCTTCTTCGCGGCTGGGTCCGCGCCCGCACGTGACGATTCCGCTGTTTCACGGCCTCGGCCGCTTCGGCGTGCGCCTGGTGGTTCTGCTCGGGCGCCTGCGCACTTTCGCACGCGGAGATTACCTGGCCCGCAAGGGAGAGGAAGGGCACGAGATGTACCTGCTGATGGCCGGCAACGCCGAGGTACAACTGGACGGCGGCACGCACATCCCGCTCGGGCGCGGCGGCATCGTCGGTGAAATGGCGGTGCTGCGCCGCTCTCTGCGCGGAGCCGACGTGATCGCGACCTCCGACGTATATGCGCTGGTCATCGACAAGGATTTCCTGCGCCGCCTGCGTATCCGCTATCCGCGGCTGGCCGCCAAGTTCTTTCTCAACGTGGCGCGTATCCTCAGCGATCGCCTGGAAGAGTCCAACCGGCGCAGGTAGCATCCCGGCTCCGAGTAGCCCAAGCCCGCGGGCAACCCCGCGCCAGACCGACAAGGAGTCAGCAAGTGCCCAGAGCCGCCGTCGTCTATCGAAAAGACCAGCCCATGAAGATCGAGGAGATCTCGCTGCGCCCCGTTGGCGAACACGAGGTGCTGGTGCAGATCGCGGCCTGCGGGGTCTGTCACAGCGATCTGTCGGCGCTCAACGAATTCTTCGCGTGTCCGACTCCGGTGATCCTGGGCCACGAGGCTGCCGGGATCGTCCAGAGCGTGGGCTCGGCCGTCAGTGCCTTTGCGCCCGGCGATGCGGTGCTGGCCGCGTGGTCGCCGGCCTGCGGGCACTGCCGGTTTTGCAAGCGCGGCCGTCCTCAGCTCTGCAATCTGGCCGACGATCCCGGTTCGCGGGCGAATGACCGCGTAAGTGCCGGCGGGCAAACGGTGACGCAATTCCTTGGCGTGGGCGGGTTTTGCGAGCAGACCATCCTGGCCGACAACGCGCTGGTCAAGATCGATCCGACGATGCCGCTCGACCGCGCGGCTCTGCTCGGCTGCGCGGTGATCACCGGCTACGGAGCGGTCCGCTACGCCGCCCAGGTGCGCGCCGGCGACGAAGTGGGGGTGTTCGGTTGCGGAGGCATCGGGCTCAACATCATCCAGGGAGCGCGGCTGCAGGGCGCGTCGCTGATCGTCGCGATCGATCTCGACGACACCAAGCTCGAGATGGCGCGTCGCATCGGAGCCACCCACACGCTGCGCGGCGACGCGCCGGATCTGCACAAGACGCTGCGCGGAATGACGCGCGAGCGCGCCGGTCTGGACTTCGCGTTCGACGCGGTCGGCAGCGTCGAGATCGCACGGGTCGGATTCCTCGCCATCGCCAAGGGCGGCGAAGTGATCCTGGTCGGGCTCGCGCATCAGAAGGACAAGCTGTCGATCTCGCAGATCGCAGCGGTGACGCAGGAGAAGGTCGTGCGCGGCACCACCAACGGCTCGACCGATACCTGGAAGACCGTGCCTGAACTGATCCGCCTCTATCAGGACCACAAGCTGATGCTCGACGAACTGGTCAGCCGTACCTACGCGCTCGATGACGTCAACCAGGCGATGGACGATCTGCGCAGCGGCCGCAACGCACGCGGCGTGGTCGTGATGGGATGAGCGAAGCGGTGCACGACCAGGCGGCGGTCGATCTGCGACGGGCCCGCCGCCGGTGTAGAGAGGCGGCGGCAGCGGTGTCCGCGATCGCGCTGTTGTGCCACCTCGCGTGCGCCGCGAGTGCGGCTTCGGCGGACGAGCCCGGCAAGCCGCAGCTTCCTCCCTCGATGCTGCTGTTTGGCGATGAGCACGATCCGGAGCGGCCCGTCGCGCCGGTGCCGCAGCCAACCGGCAGGGGCATCGTCGCCGCGAAGCTGGTGGTGGCGGGTGACGCGCAGGTTCTCGAATACGACGGCGATGCGAAGGACACGACGGCGATCGTCGTCGACGTACGGCTGGAGCCGGGCTCGACGACGCCTGATTTCACCGCGGCTTCGGTGCATGCACGGCGCGGCGGCGCCCAGGCCGCAGGTCCCGCCGAGGTCGCGCTGCTCGCCGCGTGTGTGCTGTCCAAGGATGCCGCGGTCACGGTCACGGTAGCGGCCGGCACACGTCGCGCGACCTGGACCGTGCACATCGGCGACTCGGAGTTCCTTTGCGCGGAGTCTTCCACGCGGCTTGCTCTGCTGGCGGCGAGCGGCAGCTTTCGTCTCAGCGCCAAGACCACCGGCGACGCCGGTGCGCGGTTGCTGCTGCTGTTTGCCGCGCCGGCGGCCGAACTGTCGGCGGTCGAGTTTCCCGGAGCCACGATCCCTGTGGAGGCCGTGTCTCAGCCGCGAGCGGCTCGCGCTGAGGCCGATTGAGTTACGCGGCAGACCGGGCGATATTCCGCCACCATTTGCGCGCAGGAGTTCAGCTTCGTGGCAGTCATCCGCAAGAAAACCGGTAATTTTCTCGAAGATTTCCGCGTCGGTCAGGTCTTTCGCCACAAGGGCGGCAAGACAGTGACCGACGGGCTGTTCAACGCCTTCACCGAATTCAACATGACCACCAACCCGCTGCACAAGAACCGCGAAGCGGCGCGCCTGTACGGCTACGCGGACATGATCTGCCCGCCCGGCCTGGTGATGAACGTGGTGTTTTCGCAGACGGTGGAGGACATTTCGGAGAACGCCCGCGCCAATCTCGAATACATCAACATGCGTTTTGGCGCGCCGGTCTATCCCGGCGACACTCTGGAGTCCGAGACCACGATTCTGGGCGTCACGCCGTCGTCGAAGGATCCCGATCGCGGCGTCGTGCACGTGGCTACGGTGGGGCGCAAGCAGACCGGCGACGTGGTGATCGCGTTCGAGCGCAAGGTGCAGGTGTGGAAGAGTGACCTTTCGGCGAAGGTCGAGGCCGCCGAGTTGGGCGACCAACCGCAGGTCGCCTGCACGCCGTGGCTGCCGCCTTTCGATGCCGCGCGCGGGTACGAGCACAAGGCCCACCTGTCCAATCGCGACACCTACTTCGAGGATTTCCACGCCGGCGACCTCTACGAGCACTCGCGCGGTCGCATGGTGACCGACGAACACATCGCGCTGACCGCGCAGCTCGACAACACCTCGCAGGTGCACTGCAACCAGCACATGATCGACCAGAACCCCGACAAGTACATCGGCGGGCGGCTGATCATCTACGGCGGGATTCCCTTCAACCTGTGTCTGGGCATTTCGTGCCCGGACATCGCCGACAACGCGCTTGCCGATGTCGTTTACACTACCGGACGTCACGTCGGACCGCTGTTCGCCGGCGACACCGTTTTCGCGGCCACCGAGATCCGCGCTACGCGCGACTATCCCGGACGCGAGGATCTGGGCGTGCTGGCGGTGACGCTTCGCGGCCACAAGTTCCGCAAGCCCAAGGAAGGCGAGCAGGGGCCGCAGAAGGTCGACATCTTCGTGCTCGAGCGCGAACTGGCGGTCAAGCGCCGCAGCCACTACGCCTGAGCGCGGTCGCAGGCCGGCGCCGGTTGCCGGCGTCCGAGTCGAGGAGGGCAGAGTCTCATGTCGGGCCCGCTGGCAAGACTTCTACGTGAACGCGCCGTGCGGCGTGGCATGTGGTGCGGCGCCGACGCTGCACTGGCTTTCACGGATACCGCCGATGAGTGGCGGGCGCTCGACAGCGGCGCCGGGCTCGTCGACGCGACGTGGCGCCGCACGCTGATCGCCACCGGCGACGAACGCGCGCTGTTCCTGCACGGGCAGACCACCAACGACATTCGCTCGCTCGGCGCCGGCCTGGGCTGCGCCGCGATAGTACTTACTGCGCAGGGCAGGCCGCTGGCGCTGACCGCGCTCTACAACGACGGCGACCGGATGTTGCTCGTCAGCAGCGCGGCCGAAGTCGCGGCGACACGCGCGGCGCTCGAGCGTTTTCTGGTTGCCGACGATTGCGAGTTCGAAGAGGAACCCGAGGCCGAAACGCTGATGCTGGTCGGCGCTGAGGCCGGGAAGCTGCTGAGCGCGGTCGGTGTCGAAGGCGCGGCCACGCTTGCGGCCGGCGACCGCTGGGGCTTGGCGCGCGCAGTCGTCGGCGGCCAGGAAGTGCTGGTGCTGTCGCGCGGCGATCTTCGCGTGCCGTGCTACGAACTCCACGCGGTGGACACTGCCGGCACCGCCACCGATGCGGCGCAGGTCTGGAAAGTCTTGCAGGAGGCCGGCGCGCGTCCGTGCGGCCTGGAGGCCTACGACATCCTTCGGGTGGAGAGCGGCACCGCAAGCTACGGCGTCGATGTCGACGAATCTCGTATAGCGGTAGAAGCGCGGCTGGAGTGGGCGATCCACTTCGCCAAGGGCTGCTACGTCGGCCAGGAAGTGATCGAGAGGGCGGTGAGCCGCGGGCGCATCAACCATCAACTCACGCTGCTCGCCTGCGCGCAGCCGCTGCCGGTCGGCGCGCGCGCCACCGCGGGCGGCCAAGACGACGTGGTGACGTCCTGCGTGGTGTCGCCACGCCTGGGGCCGATCGCGCTTGGCTATCTGCCGCGAGAACTCGCCGGCGAACTTGGCGAGGCCGGAGCCGAAGTGGAGTTCGAACGCGACGGCCGCCGCTTCGCCGCACGCGTGCTGGAATGGCCGCGCGCGGTGGTACTGGCCGGACGCGGCTGAGGCCTTGCATGTGGTCGCGGCGGCGGGGAAAGTTCCACGGCTGGAGATCGAGGACGAGGGGACGCGCAGACACGGACGCGGTTGAGGACCCAGCGCGCGCGACCGCGGCAGCGGCGCCGCCACCTGCGAGCAACGCTACAACAGGGAGGCGCAACGGATGACGCCTGAGGGCAGACCACGCTGGTTCGTGCGCGGAGACATCGACGGCTTCTTCGGCTTGGCGATCGACAACCTGGTTCAGTTGCTGGTGATCCTGGCGCTGTGCCGGGCCGTGCTCGGCTTCAGCGACGAGTTGCTGTTCGAGCGCATCCTTCCGGGCGCCGCGGTGTCGGTGCTGGTCGGCAACCTGTTCTACTCGTGGCAGGCCTATCGGCTGGCCGCGCGGCTGGGCCGCAGCGACGTGGCCGCGCTGCCGTACGGCATCAATACCGTCAGTCTGTTCGCCTACGTATTCCTGGTGATGCTGCCGGCCAAGCTCGCCGCCGAGAGCGCCGGCGCCTGCGCCGATGAAGCCGCGCAGGTGGCGTGGCGCGCAGGACTGGCGGCGTGCCTGGGCAGCGGCCTGATCGAGTGCGGCGGAGCCTTCATCGCGCAGTGGATTCGCCGCCAGACCCCGCGCGCGGCGCTGCTTTCGTCGCTGGCCGGGATCGCGGTGTCGTTCATCGCGCTCGGCTTCTTCTTCAAGGCATTCGCCGCGCCGCTGGTCGGCATCGTGACGCTGACCATCGTGCTGGTGAGCTATTTCGGCCGCGTGCGGTTTGCCGGCGGGCTTCCGGGCGGGATGATCGCCGTCCTGGTCGGCACCTTGCTGTGTCACGCCACCGGTCTGGGCGGTGCCAGCGACGAAGCCTGGCATTCGGCCTCTGCCAATCTAGGCTTTCGACTTCCCACACCGGTGCTCGGCGATCTGTGGCGCGCCACCGGCGCCGGCGATCTGGTGCGCTACCTGTCGATCATCGTGCCGATGGGCGTGGTCAACGTGATCGGCTCGCTGCAGAACATCGAGAGCGCCGAAGCCGCCGGCGACTCGTTCGAGACGCGCCCCTCGCTGCTGGCCAACGGCATCGGCACGCTGGCCGCCTGCGCGTTCGGGAGTTGTTTCCCCACCACCATCTACATCGGCCACCCCGGATGGAAGGCGATGGGTGCGCGGATCGGCTATTCGATCCTCGGCGGTTCGTTCCTGACCGTCGTGTGTCTGACCGGCGCGGTCGGCTTGATCGCGCTCGCGGTTCCGATCGAGGCCGGCATGGCGATCGTGCTGTGGATCGGCATCGTGATTGTCGCGCAAGCTTTCGAGACCACGCCGCGTCATCACGCGCCGGCGGTGGCGGTCGGGCTGCTTCCCGGCATCGCGGCGTGGGGCGCGTTGATGATGAAGACCGGGATGCGCGCGGGCGGAGTCGGTTCCCCCTCAGGTCCGCCGTTCTCGGTGGATCTCGAACGTGCGCTATCCGGCTTCGATGTCGCCGGGCGCGGCGCTTTCGCGCTCGAGCAGGGCTTCATTTTCACCGCGATGATCCTGGCGGCGGTCACCGCCGAGATCATCGAGCAGCGATTCGTGCGCGCGGCCGTCTGGTGCCTGGCGGGCGCAGCACTGTCGTGGGTGGGGCTGATGCACGCGTACATCTGGACGCCCGGCGACACGGTGGTCGCGCTCGGCTGGGGCAGCGGCGCGCCGTGGGCGGTGGCCTACCTCGGTGCCGCGATCGTGCTGGCGGCGGTGCCCAAACTCGGGAAGCCAGGTGCCGGCGGGCATTGAGCGGTGCGCCGGCAAGCGGATGCGAGCCGTGTGCGGGCAAGCGGATGCGAGCGGTGCGCCGGCAAGCGTATGCGCGCCGTGTGCGGGCGCGGTCTGCGGGTCGAAGACGACCGCGCAGACCGCGCCTGCCGCGTGGCCTACTTGGCCTTGGCTCGGAACAGGGTCGGCACGTTCAGCAGCGTATCGGCCGGCGTGAAGGAACTGGTCCAGCACATGCCGGCGCTGTTGACGAATTGGACCGTCACCGCCGGATCCTGGTCGAACAGCGTCGCTTCGTCGAACGCGGTGGGCATCGGGAGCTCAACCCCGACCGCGGTTACACTCGCCCTTGCCCGTCCGACAGTTCCGGTGCGCAGTCGCACCTTGGACACGCCGTCCTGGGACCTGGCAGTGTCGTCGTACCAGTAGCCCATGGGATCCCTGTTGGTCCACAACGGGCCGGGCGCCAACTGCACGGAGACCGCCAAGGTCGGCTGCCCCGCCGTCTGGTCGTAGACGCACAGCGCGTAGCTGGTAGTGGAGTCTGGCTCACCCAAGTCGAGTTGCGCGACCTCGTCGCCCCGCAACCAGGTCCATTTCAGCAGGTCCTTGAGGTCGGTGGTCTTGTCCTTGATGCGCACTGCGGTCACCAGCGCGGCGCTGCAGTTCGCTTCGGGCACCGGCAGCGCCACGTTGTCGCATCCGGTGCCGGAGTCGCACGAATCGGTCGTGCAAAGGTCACCGTCGTCACAGTCGGTAGCGCCGCCTCCCACGCACACTCCGCCGCTGCATGCGTCGGCGCTGGTGCAGGCGTTGCCGTCGCTGCACGCGACCGTGTTGTCGGGATGGCCGCAAGCCCCCGATCCGTCGCACTGGTCGTCGGTGCAGAGGTTGCCGTCGCCGGTGCACGCGGTCGGTGCCGGATCGGTGCAGTCGCCTTCGGCTTCCTGGCAGGTATTGCACTCGGTTCCCGGGCATGGGTCGCCCGCGTGCGTCGAACAGGTCCCACCGGCGCAGGTGTCGGCGCCGTTGCAGAATACGGCGTCGTCGCACGGCGCGGTGTTGTTCGGGTGATCGCACACGCCCGAACCGTCGCACTGGTCGTCGGTGCAGAGGTTGCCGTCGCCGGTGCACGCGGTCGGTGCCGGATCGGTGCAGTCGTCTTCGGCCTCCTGGCAGCTATTGCAGTCGGTGCCGGGGCACGGATCGCCTGCGTGCGCCGAGCAGGTCCCGCCGGCGCAGGTGTCGGAGCCGTTGCAGAACACCCCATCGTCGCAGGAAGCGGTGTTGTTCGGGTGCGTGCAAGTTCCCGAACCGTCGCACTGGTCGTCGGTGCAGAGGTTGCCGTCGCCGGTGCACGCGGTCGGTGACGGGTCGGTGCAGTCGCCTTCGGCCTCCTGGCAGGTGTTGCACTCGGTGCCTGCGCAGGGATCGCCGGCATGCGAGGAGCAGGCTCCGCCCGAGCAGGTGTCGCCGCCGTTGCAGAACGTGCCGTCGTCGCACGCGGCGGTGTTGTTCGGGTGGTTGCAGGTTCCCGTACCGTCGCAGTAGTCGTCGGTGCAAACGTTGCCGTCATCGGCGCACGGCGCGAGCGCCGGGTCGCTACAGGTGTCTGTGGCCTCCTGGCAGGTATTGCACTGCGTTGCCGGGCATGGATCGCCCGTGTGCGTACAAGTGCCGCCGGCGCAGGTGTCGGTCCCGTTGCAGAACAGGCCGTCGTCGCAACCGCCGCTGTTGCTCGCATGCACGCAGCCGGTGCCGGTGTCGCAACTGTCGTCCGTGCAGGGGTTCGCGTCGTTGCAGTCGAGCGCTATGCCGGTCCCGCAAGTCCCGCCCGAGCACATCTCGACGCCGTTGCAGGCGTTGCCGTCGCTGCACGGAGCGATGTTGTTGGTGTGCGTGCACCCGCTACCGGTGTCGCAACCGTCGTCGGTGCACGGATCGCCGTCGTCGCAGGCGGGCGGTAGCCCGGACCCGCAGGTTCCGCCCGAGCACGTCTCGGCGCCGTTGCAGGCGTCGCCGTCACTGCACGGGGCGCTGTTGTTGGTGTGCTCGCAGCCGGTAACGGTGTTGCAGGAGTCGTCAGTGCACAGGTTCGCGTCGTTGCAGTCGAGCGCGATGCCAGCCCCGCAGACGCCACCCGAGCACATCTCGATGCCGTTGCAGGCGTCGCCGTCGCTGCACGGAGCGGCATTGTCCGGGTGCACGCAGGCTCCCGAGCCGTCGCAGTAGTCGTCGGTGCAAGGGTTGCCGTCGTCGGTGCACGCCTCCTGCGCCGGGTTCGTGCAGTCCTGTTCGGCCTCCTGGCAGGCGTTGCACTGCGAGGCGGGGCAGGGATCGCCCGCGTGCGTGCAGACCCCGCCCGAGCAGGTGTCGGCGCCGTTGCAGAACACCCCATCGTCGCAGGAAGCGGTGTTGTTCGGGTGCGTGCAAGTTCCCGAACCGTCGCAGTAGTCGTTGCTGCACACGTTGCCGTCGTCGGGGCAAGGCGTCAGCGGCGGGGCGGTACAGTCGTTGCCAGCCTCGTCGCAGGTCAGACACGTCGTACCCGGACACGGATCGCCACCGTGCGCCGAACAGGTTCCGCCCGAGCAGGTGTCGGCGCCGTTGCAGAACAGGCCGTCGTCGCAGGCGGCGCCGTCGTCGGGCGTGCACACCGACGGTTCGCCGGTGCACACGTAGCATTCGGCGACGCCGCAGTTGGCGTCGCAGCCCGGGCCGCCGCCGGTGTCGCAAGTCTCGTTGGCGTCTAGGAAGCCGTCACCGCACTGGTGCCAGACGCCGATGTAGACCGAGACGTAGCCGCCGGCTTTCACGAAGGAGCCGCCGGCGTACAGATCCGAGCCGGACAGGGCAAGTGCCGAAACCGAACTGCTGGAAGCGCCGGTATTCTCGGCGCCGGAATTCAGCGCTGCCCACGCGGTGCCGTCCCAGCGGGCGATGCGGTTCCCCGGTCCTCCACCGGCGAGGGTGAAGCTGCCGCCGGCGTACAGGTCGGTGCCGCTGGCCAGCAGGGCTTCGACGGTGCTGCCGACGTCGGCGATGCCGCTGCCGAGCGCCGACCAGGTCGTGCCGTCCCATCTGCCGACGTGGTTCAGAGTCGTGAGCGAGTCGAACGTGTTGGTGAAGGAACCGCCCACATAGAGGTCCGTCCCGATGACGGCCATCGACTCGACCGCACTGTCGAGGCCGCTGCCGACCGTCTCCCAAGTGGTGCCGTTCCATTTCGCGACACGGTGGATCGTGTCGTAGCTGAACGTCCCTCCGGCGTATAGATCGGTGCCGACGACGGCCAGCGCGTTGACGCTTCCACTGGCGATCCCGGAGCCGAGGGCGGACCAATTGGTCCCATCCCACTTGGCGACCCGGTCGGCAGCGACTCCGCCGGCGCTCAGGAAAGTGCCTCCGGCGTAGACGTCGGTGCCGATGACCGCCAGCGCGCTGACGCTCCCGCTCGGCATTCCGGTGCCGAGCGCCGACCAGGTCGTGCCGTCCCACTTGGCGATCCGGTTGACGGTGACACCGCCGGCCTGGGCGAAGCTGCCGCCGACGTAGAGATCGGTGCCGATGACCGCCAGCGCGTTGACGGTGCCGATGGTTACTCCGCTGCCGAGCGCCGACCAGCTCGTACCGTTCCACTTCGCGATCCGACTGGCTGAGGTGACGCCTGCGGTGGGGAATGTGCCGCTGCCCGCGTAGACGTCGCTGCCGATGGTGGCGAGGCAAGTCACGGTGCCTCCCATGCCGTCGCCGCCGGTGGTGCCCACCGCGGCCCAGCTCGCTCCGTTCCAGCTCGCGACCTGAGACGCGGCGTTGCTGCCCGCCGTCTTGAAGTCGCCGCCGGCGTACAGCGTCGAGCCCGAAGCGGCCATCGCGAGCACGCCGGCGTCGGTCCCGCTTCCCAGCGCCGACCAAGCCAGACCGCTCCAGCTTGCCACTCGATTGGCCGTGGAACCCCCCGCGGTGGTGAAGGAACCGCCGACGTACAAGGTGGTTCCGATCACCGTCAGGTTTTCGACTGTGGCATTGAGTCCCGAGCCCAGAGCCGACCACGCCGAGCCATTCCACTTGGCCACGCGGGCGGCCGGCGAGCCGTCGGCGTTGGTGAAAGCTCCGCCCGCGTAGAGGTCGGTGCCGATCACCGCCAGCGCGTGGACCGATGCCGTCATGCCGGTACCCACCGCCGACCATGCGCTGCCGTCCCACTTCGCTACGCGGTTCAGTGTCGTCAGCGTGTCTCCGGTAGTGAGGAAATCGCCGCCCGCGTACAAATCGCTGCCAAGGAAAACCAGCGCGCGCACGGTACTGTCCATGCCGGCTCCCAGCGCGGACCACGCGGTCCCGTTCCATTTCGCGACCTTGGCGGCGGGGGAGCCGCCAGCCGAGGTAAACACGCCGCCGACGTAGAGATTGCCGCCCGACTCGATGATGACGTCGACTTCGTTGTTCAGGCCGGAGCCGAGCGCCGACCAGGCCGCGCCATCCCATTTGGCGATGCGGTTGGCACTGGCGCCGCCCGCGTTGGTGAAAGCCCCACCGACGTAGAGGTCGCTGCCGACGACCGCGAGCGCACGCACCGAGCCGTCCAGGCCGCTGCCCAGCGCCGACCAATTGGTGCCGTCCCACTTGGCGATGCGGCTGACGACGACGTTGCCGGCAGTGGTGAAATCACCACCGACGAAGAGATTGCTCCCGTCAACGGCAATTGCCCGCACGGTGTCGGTGACGCCGGAGACGTAGAAGCCGGTCGACCAGTTGTTGGGAAACGGCGGGGCGGCTACGGGACTTGCGCCCGCGGGCTTGGCGGCGACAAAACGCGGGGTGCCCTGTGCATCGGCCAGCATCACGTAGCCGTCCAGATCGAGAGCGCCGCGATAGCCGGTGCCGAGGTTCAGCGAGCCGTCGCTGCGAAGGAGGGTCTCGACCGACGGCGCGACGCCGGCCGGCAACGCCGCCGCCGCGATCGCCGGTTGCATCGCCAACAGTCCCACGAGGACGCCGGCCACCAAAACGCTCGAGAGCAGAAGGCGCGGCGCGCGCCCCCGCGGTGAAGTCCATTCGGTCATGTAAGTCCCCTCCTCAGTGCGACAGTTGCCGCTCGCGACGGCGCTGCGCGGCAAACCCGAAATCTGCAACGCCGGCCTCAGAGTGTTCCAAGACGCGGCCGGCGGAAAGCTCGAATCACGCCGCGGTCTCGTTCGCGCTGTGTGGCGCAACGGCCGCGGGCTACCGCCGATGGTGGCGCGAACTTACGCTGGCGTCCGTGTCGACGCCATACCCAAAATGCGTCCTCGCGGCGATGGCCGGCTGGGCGACCGCCGGCGGATGGATGGATGTCACGGCGGCGCGCGACGGCAACCGGGAAATGACGCTAGACGGGAATCGGAGATCGGGATCTCTGCCTCCACGGCGCTTGGTCGGGCCAGCGGCGGTGGCGTGCATCCGGCCGGGGCAGGGCTCAGCACCTGGCCTGGTGCCGACGTATTGACTGGCTCTTCAACTACGGTCTCGCCTCGACCCTCACCCTCGAAGCCGCGCCACGCTGAAGGCGTCGCCTCCCTGGTCCTCAGACGCGGGGGCCGACTCGCTGACGTAATGCGACTCGGCCAGAGCTCTGCGGATCGCACTGCGCATCGCGCCGGTGCCGTGGCCGTGCAGGACGAACACGACGTCGCGATTGCGCACCAGCGATTCGTCGAGGAAGGTTTCGAGCATCGCCAGGCCCTGTTCGACGCGCACCCCGCGCAGGTCGAGCGTGTTGTCGGGGATGCGCAGCGCCGTTTCCAGTGACGCTGCGGCCTCGCGATCGAACGCGACGCTCGCGGTAGGCTCTCCGCGGGTGCTGCCCGCACTGCCGCGGCTGCCCGGCTGCTCGCCGCGCGGCCACGAGTGGCGGCTCTTGGCTTCGCCGCCGCCGGTGCCAGTGATCACTTGGACTTCATCGGGCCTGGCGCGAACCGTCATCGCGCCGGCACGCACCTCGACTTCGCCGGCGCGCAGCGCGACCACCTCTCCGATAGTGCCGAGCCCCGACAGCCGCACGCGATCACCGACTCGCGGCGCCGGCCCCGGCGATGGCTCGGGGGCTCGCGCCGCGGTGGCCAGCGCCCGCGCTTCGTCGATCGCGGAGCGTGCGCGCGCGGCCTGCTCGCGGCTCGCGCTGGCGCCGAGCCCGGTGACAGCGCGGCGCACTTCGTCCTCGGCGCTGCGCAGGCGCTCGATGAGCCCCTGCGCGTACTGCTGCTCGAGTTCGCGCGCGCGCCCTTTGATCTTCCGCTCGCGCTCGGCAAGGGCGCTCTCTCGCTCGGCCACTTCGCGCTCTCTGGCCGCGAGCACGGCGGCTGCCGCACCCGCCCGCGCCGAGGCTTCGCGCGCTGCCTCCCGCTCGACCTCGAGCGAGGCCAACGCTTCGTGCAACGCGCGCTCGCCCTGGTCCATGAGGGTTCGCGCTCGCTCCACCAGCACGTCGTCGATGCCGACACGCGCCGCCGCCGCCAGCGCGTGACTCTCGCCCGCCGTGCCCGGCACCACGCGGTAGGTCGGCTTGCCGCCCCGGTACTCGAGCGCCGAGACCTCGACGCGAGAGTCCTGCGCGCTCATCGCTTTGATCTGGCCGTAATGCGTCGTCACCACTACGCGGGCACCGACGTCGGCCAGGCGTTCGATCACTGCGCGCGCCAGCGCACCGCCTTGGGCCGGGTCGGTTCCGGCGGCAATCTCGTCGAGCAGCAGCAGCACGCCCGGGCCGGCGCGCTCGAGCATCGAGCGCAGCGTGGTCAGGTGCGCCGAGAAGCTCGACAGTCCCTCGTGCACGGTCTGCATGTCGCCGATGTCGGCGAAGATTTCGTCGAATACGTCTACGCGCGACCCGGGTCCGGCAGGCACGAAGCAGCCGGCGCGCACCAGCAGCGCGCACAAACCGATGGTCTTCATCGCCACCGTCTTGCCGCCGGCGTTGGGCCCGGTCAGCACCAGCACCGGCCTGGTCGGCGTCAGCGAGAGGTCGTTCGGTACCACGCTTTCCTGGGTGAGCGCGAGCACCGGATGGCGTGCGATGCGAAGATCCACGATCGCGTCGCGGCCGACGACCGGACGGCTGGCGTCCAGCCGCGCGGCAAAGTCGGCACGCGCGCACGCCAGGTCCAGCTCGGTGGCGGCCGCCAGCGCCGCGTGCAGAGCGTCGGCGTGACGCCCGAGTAGCGCCGACAGATCGGCGCGGATGCGACGCTCTTCGTCGCGCAGCTCGGCTTCGGCAATGCGCTTGTCGTTGCCGAGCGGGACCAGTTGCAGCGGCTCGACGAACACGGTCTGTCCCGATCGCGACACGTCGTGGACGATGCCGAGTCCGAGTCCCTTGGCGTGCACCTTGATCGGCAGCACGAAGCGATCGTCGCGGATCGTGATGTAACGGTCTTGCAGCACGTCGGCGAGTTCGAGCGAATCGAGCAGGCCCTCGAGGATCGAGCGCACGCGCCGCTCCAGCGACGCGATCCGCTCGCGCAACTGCCCGAGCACGGGATAGGTTCTCTCCGCAAGCTCGCCGCGTTCGTCGAGCGCGCAGTCGAAGACGGCGCACAGCTTGCGGTCGAGGTCGATCGGTTCGGCCAGGCCCGCCAGCGTCGGCGCCGCGGCCTGGTTGCGCAGCATGAAACGGTTGACTTCTCCCAGCGCTCCCAGCGTGCAGCGTGCAGCGCGAAGGTCGATCAGTTCGAGAACTTCGCCGCGCGCGGCGCGCTCGAGTGCCTCCGAGATCTCCTCGACGCCGCCGAGCGGCGGCGTGCCGACGCGCTTGTCGAGCAGCGCGAGCACCTCGTCGATGGCGTCGAACGAGTCGGCGATCGCTGCCGAGTCATCGAGCAGCGCGACGTTCTCGGCCGTACGCCGCCCGGCCGCCGTGCGCGCGTGGCTCGCGAGCTCGGTGGTGACGAACGGCCAGTCGAGGGCCTCCAGCGTGCGCGCGAACAATTCCACCGCGTCCCCGTAGGGTGCGCGGCCGGTTCGGTCAACCGGTGCGCCGGCGGCTCATCGCGACGCAGGCGCCTTGCCCGCGCGCAGCGCTTGCCAAAGCGCCATCTCCAGGTGGGCGCCGGTCAGCAACAGTCCGGCGCCGAATACGCGCCAGGCAATGTCCTGTGCGAGCAGTGCGGCGACTACTCCTGCCAGCGCCGTGCCCAGGTGCAGCCAGAAGCCGCGGGCCGTGCGCACATCGGGGAGCAACTCGCGCGTCGAAGGCACCGGCGCGGTTCCGACGCGCGGAGCGCAATGATGCAGCCACACCAGGAACGGCACGATGCGCGTGAGCATGCCGTGCACCAACGCGGCGCCAAAACCCCACAGCACGCACAGCCCGTACAGCAACGGCAGGGCGGGCTCGGGTCTCAGCAACGCGGCGGCGCCCAGACACGGACACAGCAACGCCGAACCGATCGACAGCCACCAGAACCACAGGCTCGGATCCTTGCGTTTTCGCTTCCGGCCGCGCAGCGCCCACAGCGCCCACGCCGGCTGCACGATCCACACGGCCAGCGCCGCAGGCGCGCACGCCCACGCAACCTGGCTCGATGGCAGTTTGGCCAGAGTCACGCCTGTCAGCGCGAGCAATGAGATGGCCACACCGGCCAGCACGGCCCACGGGAGCGCCTTGGGCGCAGCGGGCGTCAGAAAGAACATCGGCACCACCTGCCACGATACCGCGGCGATCAGCGCTCCGATCCAGCCGAGGAATCCCACGTGCGCGTGTGCCCAGCGCAGCGTCAGCCATTCGCCATGAAACGCAGCGCCGGCGCGCGCCGAGGCCATCCACAGTCCCCCCGACACCACGATCGTGAGCGCGAGCAGCGACAGGCGCATGCCCCACGCAGTCGGGCCGGTCACCCGTGTACGCACCACCGCCGCGCCCGCCGGTATCACGAAAAGCGCCAGCGCGGCGGTGATCAACACGATGGCCGAAGTGAACGTCGCTGCGTTACCCGTCGCCTGCGCGGTGACCAGCGCTGCGCAGCCGGTCACCAGCAACGCGTGGACGGCGTGCGCCAGGCGCACCATCGGAACCACCGCACCCGCCACCACCGGCAGCATCTGGTAAAGCGCCCCGACCATCACCAGCATCAGGAAACCGACTACGCCCAGGTGCACCACCGCTACGTTGGTGGGACCCCACACGCTGCCCATTTCATCGCCGCCACGCCCGAGCAGCAGTGCGCCGGCGGCGCACAGCGCCAGCGGCGCCGTCAGGAAGAAGCTCATCGGTATGGATAGCGGTGGCCCCTGTTCGGCGCGGATCCCGCTGATCGAAAAGCTCATGGCTTTCTCACCCACAGAGTCGCGCTGCCGTCGGGGTGATCCTCGGCCCGCCACTCGAGCGCGCGCGCGTCGAGGTGCGCAAAGAGCAGCATCGGGCGCCTGGGCAACCACGCGGTGTACACGGCGCCGCGGGTCAGCGCCGCGCACGCCAGCAGCACGCGCTCCAATGGGAGGGGCGGTTCCAGTACGGTGAGGTCCTCGAAGGGCGGCAACCGGCCTCGCGAAACTCTCGCGACCCAGGTTCCGTCATCGGACCTCAGTGCCTGCGCCGCATATCCCGCGGCGCGCAGTTCGTCCATCAGCGGCTGCGGCTCCAACGATGCGACGATCTCCATGACGCCGTCGGGATCGAGCGCCGCGGCAGTGCTCATGGCTAGGTCGACCGGCGCGAGCCCGCTCGCCGCGGCGGGCCCCACATCGAGCACGCACAGCAGCGACGCTGCCTGCGCGGTTGGTCTTGCTTCATTTCCCACGTAAGTGTTCCCGCAGATCGATGCTGTCAGCTCGGAGCCGAATATGACCACGCCGGATGTCGGAGTATACCCGTTTTTCAGCCAGGACCACCGCGACTGTGACGGTGCGTGGGTCGCGCTGGAGGAAGCCGCGAGCGGCGCAAGAGCGGACGAAACGCGCAAGCTGTGGAAGGACTTCGCCGCTCGCATGGAGCGTCACTTTCGGATGGAGGAAGAGGTGCTGTTCCCCGCGTTCGAAGATGCCACGGGGATGCACGGCGCGGGTCCCACCGAAGTGATGCGCATTGAACACAACCAGATGCGCGCGTTGCTGGCGCAGATCGGCCAGCGGGTCGACGCGGGCGATCTCGACGGCGTGCTCGATCACGGCGACACGCTGATGATGCTGGTCGCACAGCACAACGCCAAAGAAGAGAACATGCTCTACCCGATGGCGGACAACGCGCTGCACGCCGTGTGGGACTCCCTCGCCGCGCGACTACACACCTACATCGATCCTTCGCACTGATCTCGAGGCGTGCGTCGGCGGCGGTGCCGCGCGCGCACGCGACCGACACCGACGCGAAGTGCCGGCGGCGAAGTCCGCCGGGCCGCGACGGCCGGCGCGCGGCCGACCGCCGCGCAGCCGGTTGCGGGTCGATCCTCTCAACCCTCACGGCGTAGTTCTACGCGCGTAGTAATTCGATCTTGTCGGCGCGCGCACGAACGCTACAGTCCCACTTGCGCCACGTCGCCGCGGCGAAAAAAGGAGTTGTCGTGAAACTCGAAACAAACCCACTCCCGTCGCAGAATTCCTCGATTCCGCCCAGCGGTCTCCAGCCGAGGCCGTTTGCTCCACTAGCCCGGCCGACGGCCCCCGCGCGCAGCACGGGGCGTCCTCGCCGCCACCTGACCGACAAGGAGAAGCAGATCCTGCGCCTGATCTGCGACGGTCTGACGAATCCGGCCATCGCGGCTTCGCTGAGCGTTTCCCGCGAGACCGTGAAATCCGAACTGAAGCGGATCTTTCGTAAGATCAACGTCAGCAACCGCACCCAGGCGGCGGTCTTGCTCGTAAAGCAGGGCTGGCTGTAGCAGGCCGCAGGCAGACGCCGTCGGGGAGCGATCCTGGGTGGCGTTTGCCGAAGACGTCGTCCGGGAACGGACGGCGGTCTCGACAGCGGATGACTGCCGGGAGAGAGAGTCTCGGCGAGACGAACAATTTGCGACTAGCATGAAGGGCGGGACCAAGTCGGTATCCTCAGGGCAACCTGAGCGAACCACGCTGGCGCGGCCGTCCCGCGCGCCACGTGGCAAAGTGGTCGGGGATGGTGCGCCGCCGCAGGAGTTGCGGCCCTACGCCGACTCGATTCTGGACGCGATGCACGAGCCCGCGGTGGTGATCGACGACGACCTCCGCATCCGTTGGGCCAATCAGCCCTTCTGCACTCTGTTTCAGCTACCCGACCAGGAAGTCCGCGGACGCCCGTTAGGGGACGTCGGCGCCGATGTGTGGATGCTGCCGACGCTGCGCCGGCGCTTGAAGCGGGTGTTGAGGAGCGGTGCCGCGATGGAATCCTTCGAGGTTCCGTATCGATCCGACGCGCTCGGCCAGCGGGCGTTGCTGGTGAGCGCGCGCACGCTGCCGCACGACGGCGCAAGTCCGGACAGCGTTGTGGTGGCCATCGACGACGTCACCGAGCGACGGCGGATGGGCGATCTGCTGCGCCAGGAAGACGTGCGCCGCCGCGAAGAGGCGCAAATTCGGCAACGGCAGCTCGAGCTGACCAACGCGATGCGGGCGAGCACCGTCGGCGAATTGGCCACCGGGCTCGCACACGAACTCAACCAGCCGCTCGCATCGATTTCCAACGTGGTGGAAGCCTGTGCCCAGTATCTGCGGGCGGGGACCGTCGATCCGCCCAAGCTGCTCGAGCTTCTGTCGCAAGCCGCCACCGATTCGATGCGGGCTGCCGCGGTGGTTGCGCGCCTGCGTAGTTGCGTGGACAAGGGGCAGACCCAGCGCGAGCCGGTCGAACTCGGCGAGATCGTCGGGAATCTGCCGCGGCTGTTGCTGTGGGAGCTGGATCGCCAGCGGATCGTGCTGAGAGTGAGGCTTCCGGCCGGGCGCTTGCACGTTGACGCCGATCGGATTCAGATCGAGCAGGTGATCGTGAACCTGATCCAGAACGCGATCGACAGCATCCAAGAGGCCGACGGCCCGCAGCGGCTCATCGAACTCAGCGTACGCTCGGCCCACGGCATGGGTGAAGTCAGCGTGCGGGATACCGGCACGGGGGTTTCCGAACCGGCGGCCGAACGCATGTTCGAGGCTTTCTTCACGACCAGGACACGCGGACTCGGAATCGGGCTGGCGCTCAGCCGGTCGATCCTGGAAGCACACCGGGGTCGCATCTGGATGGAAGCCCCGCCCGGCGGCGGCCCGGGAACCGTCGTGCGCTTCTCGATCCCCACCAAGTCGCCGCAGCGGCGACGTAAGGATCGGACGGTATGAGCAAAGCACCCGCTACGGTCTTCGTGGTCGACGACAACGCCGGCGTGCGCAGTTCGTTGCGCGAGTTGTTGACCTCGGTTTCGCTGCCGGTCGAGACCTTCGCTTCCGGCAAGGAATTTCTCGACACGTTCGATCCCGACCGCGCGGGATGCCTGATCCTGGATGTGCGGCTCAAGGAAGGCAGCGGGCTGGACCTCCAGGACGAACTGCGCCGGCGCGCCGTGACGATCCCGATCATCGTGCTGACCGGGCACGGCGACGTGCCGAACTCGGTGCGAGCGCTCAAGGCCGGAGCCTTCGACTTCCTGCAGAAACCGCCGCCACCGGCGGTGCTGCTGGAGAGGATTCACGCCGCCCTGGAGAGTGATCGGGCGGCCCGTGAGACAGCGTCGGAGCGCGCCGTCGCGCTGCGACGGCTCGCGTCGCTGACGCCTCGCGAGCGCGAGGTGATGTCGTTGCTGGTTGCCGGAGCGACCTCCAAGGAGATCGCATCCGACCTGAAACTCAGCGTGAGAACGGTCGAAGGGCACCGGCGCAGGGTTCTGTCCAAACTGAGGGTCGCCTCGGCCGCGCAGCTCGTGCGGGTCGTCCTGACCAGTCGCGGCCCGGACCTCCAGGCCTGAACGACCGCAAGCGTAGAACTACGTACGCATTCCCACTCGCGTACTTTCCCGATCTTACGCGACGTCCGCCCATTTCGTAGAAACGCATCGTGGCCACGACGAGCATACGCAATCATCTCGCCGCGGATCCATACCTGCCCGACATGTCCTGTGACGGAATCGAACCGACGATGCTGCTGCGCGGCGGGCAGTTCGCTGCGCATTGCGAACTCCCACCGGAGCACCGGCTGATGATCGCGCTGGTGATGGACGCGGTCCAATGCGTGGAGAAGTATCGTCACGCGACCGACTCTCGCGGCAAGCGATGTTTCGACAGAGAAGCCGAGTGGATTCTCTCGGATGACACCAAGCGGCTCTACGCCTTCGCGCGGATCTGCGAAACCCTGGACCTGGATCCGGCCGCTGTCCGTCGCTCCCTCGGGCTCGTGGCCTCGCGTCGTGATCGCAGACCACGTTCTGCGCGGCGGCGTATTTCGAGTCGGCCCTTTGAGAGCCGACTGAGCGATGGTGCCGGTCGCCGGCCGCGGGGTATCTCGGCGACGGTACCATCGTGACCGCCGCGCACACGCGATCATCCCAGGCACCGCGGTCTCGCCGAAGTCTCACCATCTGAGCGCCGGCAGCTGAACGTTCGCGCGCGGTTGCCTTCGCGCCCTTTCCCGGTGCACAAACATCGCGGCTGGATCGCTGCCTCATGTCCGTGCTGGTTTTCGCCTACGGTTCCAACCTCTGTCTGGAGAGGCTTCGCGCCCGTACCCCCAGTGCGCGTGCGCTGACCGCCGGAATGCTGCGCCGGCACGCGCTGCGCTGGCACAAGCGCAGCCTCGACGGCTCAGGCAAGTGCGACGCTCTGGCGACCGGCGACAGCGCCGATCTGGTGTGGGGGGCCGTCTATGAACTGAGCGCGACCGACAAGCTTGTACTCGACCGCTTCGAGGGGCTCGGCGATGACTACTTCGAGCGCGAAGTCGTGATCGAGACGCCCGGCGCAAGCATGGCCGGCGTCGTAGTCTACCTGGCCAACCCGCGCTGGATCGACGCCGCGGTCAGGCCGTACTCCTGGTACAAGGATTTCGTCGTGCGTGGCGCGGCTCAGCACCGGCTTCCCGGCAACTACCGCGCCGCGATCGAGGCGATCGACGCGCTGGAAGACCCGGATCGGTCGCGTCATCGTCGCGAGGTGGCGGTGCTGGCGGCGCCCCCTCCCGCTATGTCGGCTGCCGGCGGTGCCGGCGCAGCCGATCCCGGGGCTATTCCCGGGCGACGGCCTCGCCGTCCAGATACCGGACGATGAGCCCTCGCCACTGCTCCACCAGCGCGCAGGTGCGATGGCCGCTCAGCCCCGGCAGCGCCGCCAGATCGGCCGGCGTGTCGACGTCGATCGCGAAGCTCTGGAGCGGCAGCAGCAGCATTTCGAGCCCTTTGCGGCGGCACTGGCGGCGGTAAGCGTCCAGGCTCTCGCCTTCGAAGCAGAAGTCGATGACGGCAGGCGGACTCGTCAGCAGGCCGTTGGTGCCGGTTACCGAAGCCGACGGTGCCAGTACCACCGGGTAGCGACGGCGATCGGTGTCGAACAGGGCGTCTATCTCGTCGGGGTCGAGCAGCGGCACATCGCCGGGGACTGTCAGTAGCCGGGCCACCCCTTCGGCTTCCAGGCGCGCGGCGGCCATCGCCACGGCCGCGTTCAGACCGCGCGGCGGACCCTCATCCAGTGCCTCGGCGCCGCAGCGGCGGGCGTGATCGAGCAACGCGGCGTCGGAACTGACCACGACGATGCGGTCGAGGCGGCTCGAGGCCGCCAGTGCCGCCAGCATGTCTTCGAGCATCGCCAGGGCCAGCGCCTCGCGCCGGTCGCGGTCCAGGCACGACGCAAGGCGTTTCTTGGCACTCGCGATCGAGCGAACCGGCACCAGCGCGGCATTCACGCGCGCGACCGTAGAGCACGCGAGCGGTGCAGTAAAGGTGCGACGCACTTCTACTTTTGCCCGCTGCCGGGGCATCGGCTATAACCCGGCCGGCCCGCGGCCCTGCCGGCTCGCCCGCGACCGTGCTGGAGTGGCGGCGCGCGGGACTGAGCCAAGTGAGAGTGATCGGAGGCAGGCTCGGCGGACGGCGGTTGGTAACGGCCCAGGGGACGACGACGAGACCAACTGCCGACCGGGTGCGCGAGGCGCTCTTCAGCCGTCTGGAGAGTCGCTACGGGTTGTCGGATGCAACGGTGCTCGACATTTTTGCCGGTACCGGTGCGCTGGCGATCGAAGCGATCAGCCGAGGCGCTGCCGGTGCGCTGTGCATCGAGAACGAGAAGTCCGCGCTGGCGGTTCTTCGTCGCAACGTTTCGGCACTCGAACTCGCAGGCAGCTTGAGGATCGCAGCGGAAGATTTTCGCACTGTGCTGCGGGCGCAGGCGAGGGCAGGTGCGGAGTTCGACGGTGTGTTCGTGGATGCGCCCTACGCGAAGGGCCTGACCGAAGAAGCGCTCGAGTTGCTCGACACCGGCGGTCTGGTGGCGGCGAGGGGCTGGGTTGCGGTAGAGACGGCCAGGCGCGAGAAAGCGCAGCGACGCGTGGGTGGCCTGGTGCTGCAACGCGAGGACGAGTACGGCGACACCAAGCTGCTTCTTTACGAGCGGCCCGGTGACGCGGCCGGCGAGGCCCGGCGCGGTTGTGATCGAGAGCAGACGGGCCAGATGCAGCCGCAGCGAGCAGACGAGCCAGGGCCGGAGGAGAAGCTATGAACCCGCGATTTGCCGTCTACCCCGGATCCTTTGATCCGGTTACCAACGGCCACCTCGATATCCTTCGCCGCGGGCTCGTAGTGTTCGACGAAGTGCGCGTGGCGGTGGCGTACAACCAGGAGAAACCTTCGGGGTTGTTCACGCCGGCCGAGCGCGTGGCACTGCTCGAGGAAGTGACGGCGCAGTTCGGCGGCCGCGTTTCGATCGATTCGTTCCACGGCCTGCTGATCGACTACTGCCGCCGCAGCGGGGCCGGATCGATCATTCGCGGCCTGCGCGCGGTGGCCGACTTCGAGTACGAATTTCAGATGACGATGATGAACCGCCACCTGGCTCCCGACATCGAGACCGTGTTCTTGATGGCCGACGAGCAGCACTTCTATACGAGCTCGCGGCTCGTCAAGGAGGTGGCAGCCTTGGGTGGAAACGTGCACGGCCTGGTGCCGTCGCCGTTGGAGCAACGCCTTCTTGCGAAGGTGGGGAGAGGATAAACGGTCATGCCGAGCCTTTCGAAGCGTTTAGGGCGCGTCAAGCCATCTTCGACGATGGCGATGAATGCGAAGGTCCTGGAGATGCAGCGCCAGGGTGTCAAGGTCATCGGATTCGCCGCCGGCGAGCCGGATTTCCCGACTTGGTGGCACGTGTGCGAGAGCGCCCACGATTCGATCCGTCGCGGCGAGTTCCGCTATACGGCGGTGGGCGGCACGCCTGAGCTCAAGCAGGCGATCCGCACCAAGCTCGAGCGCGACAACGGGCTCGTCTATTCGGACGCCGAAGTGATCGCGAGCTGCGGCGGCAAGCACTCGCTGTACAACGCCATGCAGGCGATCCTCGACGAAGGCGACGAGGTGGTCATTCCCGGGCCGTACTGGGTGAGCTATCCCGATATGGCGGCGCTGTCGGGCGGAGTCGCCAAGATCGTTCCGGCCAGTGAGCAGAACGGTTTCCTGCTGCGCCCCGAAGAACTACGCGCGGCTCTGACCGAGCGCACCAAGCTGGTGATCCTGAACAGCCCGTCCAACCCGACCGGCGCGACCTACTCGGAAGCTCAGATCGCCGCGCTCGGCAAGGTCCTGGCAGAACACTCGTGCTGGGTGATCGTCGACGACGTCTACGAATTCATCCGCTACGATGGCGTGAAGCCGAAGCATCTGGTGGCGATGGAACCGTCGCTGCGCGAGCGCGCGATCATCTGCAACTCGGTGTCGAAGACCTACGCGATGACCGGGTGGCGCATCGGCTACACCGCCGGACCGGCGGCCCTCGTCAAGGCGATGACCACGTTGCAGAGTCAGTCGACGTCCAATCCGACCTCGATCGCGCAGGCCGCGGCGGCCACCGCGCTGTCGGGGCGCCAGGACGAGATCGAGCCGATGGTGGCGGAATTCATGAAGCGCCGCGACTACATCTGCGACCGCGTCGATGCGATTCCGGGCCTGCACGTCAGCAAGCCCGGCGGCGCGTTCTACGTCTTCATCAACGGCAGCGGTGTGTTCGAGAAGACCAAGGTCAGCGACGGCGACGGGCTCGCACTGAAGCTGCTCGAAGGCGCGCGGGTGGGAGTGGTCGGCGGGAACGACTTCGGCTCCAAGGAGCACTTCCGAATTTCCTATGCGACCTCGATGGAAAATATCGAGCTCGGAATGAACAACCTGGAGAACTATCTCAAGGGGTTGTAGGCCGGAAGGGCGTGCGGCGGCCGGTGCCGCACGCCCGCCTCGCTACTTCTCCTTGGGCGTCCTGGCGGGTTCCTCACGCGCCGGCCCGTGGCGCTGGGCGTCGATCTTGCGGGTTACGTCGAAGCGGAAGCCGGGGTCGTTGGCGTCGTCGTGGCACCCGCCGCAGATCTGCAGGATCACGCAGGAGTCGCACTTGTCGCCGAGCTTTACGATGTTGCCGAGGTGCTTGCCGTCGCCCTTGACGTGCTCGGCGCCGGGGCCGTGACACGACTCGCACCCGACGCGTGCCAGATCCTCATCGGAGCTCACCCGCCCACCGTCGGGGAAGCCGCCGGGGCGCCCGTAGCCGGTGACGTGGCAGCGCAGGCACTCGGCCCGCGTCTCCTTGCGCTCTTTTCGAAGGCTCTCGACCGACCGCGCGTGGGCGCTGCGCGACCAGACGGCGTACTCGCGCTCGTGGCAGCGCTTGCATGTCGAAGAGCCGGCGATCGCGGAGTTCGCCGGCAGCAGGTCACGCGGCTTGCCGCGCCCGGTGACGAGCTTCTCCCGGTCCGCATCGCCGAGCGCGGCGATCGCCGCGTGCGAGATCTTCGGCAAGAAACTCTCGTACTCGAAGCCGAGCGAGTGCTCGGCGTCGTGGCAGCGCTTGCAGGCGAGTCGATAGTCGGTGGGTCCCGCCGCGGCAGCGGGTTTCGAGCGGGCTGCCAGATGCCCGCCACTCGGCCCGTGGCAACTCTCGCAGCCGACGTTCTCGAGGTACTCTTGGCGCGCCGCTTCGGAGTAGCCGCCGCGCTCGCCGAAGCCGACGACGTGGCAGCTCACGCACTTCGGATCGTGGTCCGCCGCGCGAGTCACCAGGCTGTCGAAGGCGATCGAGTGATCGGTAAACATCCAAGTCGCGGTCTGCGTCGGGTGGCACACCGCGCACGCGTCGCTGCCGCTGAAGCCGTCGCGTTCGAGCAGCATCGGCACCTCGGTGCCGGTCAGGAGGGCAAGGCGCATCCGCATCAGCTTGGGGTCGCGCTGCTCGGCCCAGCCCAATCCTCGGTAGAAGATCCGCCCGCCCGCATCGATCAACAGGATGTCGGGGACTCCCGCGAACGCGCCGTAAGCCGCGGCGATCTCGCGCTCGGGGTCGTTCAACACCGGGAAGAAGTCGAGTTTCTCGTTCTCGAGCGTGGCTTGGACCGCGTAGGCTCGGCTGTCGATCGACACCCCCACCAACATCGGACGGATCTTCTCGGGAATGCGTGCGAGCTCGCTCTTGAAGAAGCGCAGCGCGTCGCGGCAGTGAGGACAGGTGGGCAGGAAGAACGCCAGCACCACCGGCTTGCCGGACAGATCGGAAAGTCGCAGCCGATCGCCTCCGCCCACTCGCTCGGCTTCGAACGGCGGCGCCTTCGGCCGTTGATCGAGTTCGCCGTTCGCCACGGCGCCGACCCGAGGAAGCCGCAGGTACTCGCGCACGCTGGCTTCGATGGCGGCCGCCGGTATGGCGGGCTCGTGTTCGAAACCGATCCTGGCCAGCCCGACGCGGCCTTCGCCGTCGATGCCCAGCAGTGCCAGCGGCGATTGGAGACCGAGCCGCTGCGCGATGTACGCGTCCGAGTCGTCGAATACAGGGAAGTCGAGCCCGAGCCTGGCGACGAACGCGCGCGCGTTGGCCGGGTCGAGGCCCATCGCTACTGCGGCGATCTGGAAGTTGTACCGGCTTCGCTCCGCCGCGACGTTGGCCAGCGCCTGCGCGTACGCCGTTGCCTGCTCGATGCCCGGATTGAAGCACAGCAGGATCAGCCGCTTGCCGGAGAACGAAACGCTCGACAGTGACTTGCCGTCGAGCGTGCGCCCCTGAAAGCTCGGGAGGCGGTGCTCCTGGCGATGGTCCGATGCTTTCGCATCGGTCGGGCTCGCAGGCGCGGACGTCTCTGCGGCGTTGGCGAGGAGGCCGCCGGTGCAGAGCACGAGCAGCAGCCCGACGACGAACGTGGCGCCCGCGGCCGAGGCCCGAGAGCGCGCGGGAACCGGCCGGATGTCCACCTGTTCGATGGTTGTCATGACCACACAACCTACAGGGCTTCGAATCCGGCCTGAAGCGAAGGCGCCCGCGCCGCCGTGCGCTCGGAAAGAGTTGGTCGCGCAAATAGCTGGCTCGAGGGGCGTACACTGCATGCGCGAGTCGTAGCCGACCGCACGTTGTTTGGAGGCTCCGAGCATTCCTCTGTCCTCACGGGTCGGCCTCGGGCGGCTCCCGTGCTTCGCGAAAACCGCTGTTAACCGAGATCCCCGAAAGTTCGCCTGGTGGAGCGAATGCCGCGCCATTATTCCGCTGCACCCGTTCTCTGGTTAAGGGAACGGATTCGAGCCGCGACTTGCCGGGCGCGGCTATGCGCTTGTCGAGGCTGCGCCATTGGCGTACCCTGCGTTGTGCGCTTCGTTGAGACCCCGATCTTCACACGGCGCCCGCCCGAGTATCTCGACGACGAGGGGTATCGCGCATTGCAGATCGCTCTCCTACTTCGGCCGGAGCAAGGTCCCCTGATCCAGAGGTCGGGCGGCCTGCGCAAGATCCGGTGGGCCGTAGCGGGTCGCGGAAAGCGCGGCGGGATTCGCGTGATCTACTACTGGGCTCCTGCCGAGGCGGTCTTCTATATGTTGTATCTGTACGCGAAGAACGAGCAGGGCGATCTTACTGCGGAGCAGGTCAGGCTCCTCGGTCGACTTGTCCGGGAGGAATTCAAATGAAAGATGGTGCGTTTGCCGAACTGGTCGAGAGTGTCCGGCAGGCGGGGCGGATTCGTCGCGGCCGCGCCAAGCCCGGACGGGTAACTGTGTTCGAGCCCGACGACGTCCGCGCGGTGCGTGCCAAGCTTGGGCAGTCGCAACCGGAGTTTGCCTTGCTGATCGGGGTCAGTGTTGCCACGCTCCGCAACTGGGAGCAGGGGCGGCGCACGCCGGAGGGTCCTGCTTTGGCGTTGCTCCGCGTGGCGGCACGCAACCCCCGGGCCGTGATCGAAGCACTCCACGGTGAGCGTCGCCGCGGTGCGGCCTGACGCCCCGCGAGTAGCTGCGACGTCCCCGTATCGACGAAACGCCGTCGCCTGACGTCACGGCGAACTCGTGGGTGCCAACCTCAGGCCGTTCCTCCGCTGGCACCACGACGGGCGTGGCCGCGGATCGGATGGAGACGTCATCGTGTTGAACGAAACCGCGGCAGAGTGTTCGCCGGGTGGAACGAATGCCACCCCGTTCGTCCGTTGTACCCATTCTCTGGTCAAGGGAACTCCGGATCGAAGTGGGCCTGCGTGTCGAGTACCCGACGGATTTTGCCCGTTCACGTTGGCAATTGGCTGCGTAGGCACTCTTGGCGATCCGAAGACGATCCCGCGACGGCTCCGACTGCACTGACCCCGTCGGATGAGGTTTTGACGAGGCACACGCGGCTGACGTAGCATCAACCCAAGCGGGGGAAGGACACGTCCCCTTCCTTCCTATCGGGTGCCTGAAATGCATGGGGCACTCGGGTGCAGCGGCAGAACGGGTGCCCTGCCGATCACCATGCACCGAGGCAACCATGCGAAAGACGATGATGGCAGTGGCGGTCGCCGGGCTGGTACTCACGGCGGTCTCGGCGCTGGCGGCAGCGCCGCCAGCGGACAAGTGCGAGGCGAGCAAGAACAAGACCGCCGGGGCGTACTACTCGTGTCGGGAAAAGGCCGAAGCAACCGCGATCACCAAGGCCGCCACTCCCGACTACAGCAAGTGCAGCACCAAGTTCGATAGCAGCTGGGACAAGGCAGAAACCGCTGGCGCTGGGGCGTGCCCCGACACCGTTCTGACCGCGCCGGTGAACACGTATATCGCCGCCCAGGCGGCGGAGGCTGCATCGGTGGTCGCGGGAGCGCCCATTCCAGACTGCGCGGGGGATCTTTCCGCCTGTGAGGGCAACCTTGCCGCGTGCGTCGCTTCTTCGACGGGCGGGCTGCCAGTGACGGGGCAGACGACGGGTTACGGCACGGGTTCGGACGGCGACGTGGAGGCCGGTGTGGCGCGGTCGTTCACGGACAACGGTGACGGCACGATCACGGACAACGTGACGGGTCTGATGTGGGAGAAGAAGGACGACAGCGATCTCGGCGGGGCCGCCGGCATCCACGACAAGGACAACACGTACACGTGGGGAATATCCACCAGTCCATACCCAATGGACGGCACGATCGTGACGACCTTTCTGGCGACACTGAACGCCGGCGGCGGCTTCGCGGGTCACACGGACTGGCGAGTGCCGAACCAGTTCGAATTATTCTCCCTCGTGAACCTGGGGGTGGTGGCTCCCTCGACCTACTCGGCGTTCAACACGGGTTGCGCGGCGCCGTGCACGGTGACGACGTGTAGCTGCACGCAGTCGGACGGCTACTGGTCGTCCTCGACGGCCCAGGGCATTCCGTCGTCCGCGTGGTTCGTGGACTTCTACCGCGGGGACGCGGTCAACAACTTCAAGACGGATAGCATGGACGTTCGCGCCGTTCGTGCCGGCTCTTGATCACTTGGATATTCGGAACTTGACCATTGGCGGTTCGGGGGCGTAGCCCCCGATGCTCCCAAGAAGAGGTGGCGCGATGCCTCGGACGGAACATCTGCCGATCTACAAGTCTGCGTACGACCTGTGCCTGTGGCTGGAACAGGTCGTGCGCGGCTTCTCGCGCTACCACGAGTATGCGATCGGGAGCGACCTCTGCGACGGCGCGCGGTAAGCACGTGCGGCCCTCCGTCTCCGCTACCCGCCGCGCATTGCCGAAGCGCACGGCAGCTGTGGGTCTGTGGTGTTCGGCGCCCGCGGGTGCACTCGTGGTTAATTGCGCGGCTCGACAAGCACGACGCCACCACTCGCAAACCCCTGCGAACAAAGCGCGAGATAGCGCCCCGTCCGCGAGGGGGGAGGGCGCCGCCGCGCCGAGAGAGAAAGTTGGTGTGCGAAGAATTTGCCTCCGCACTTTTTCGGCACCCGAATCTCTCTGTCTCTGCAATCGAGCTCGCCGCGAGCGAGAGAGTTTTGTCACCAAAAGCCGCGGGGAGTTTTGTCACCCAAGACCGGGGGGTGCCGAGAAAATCGGTCATGCTTGCGGGCAGGTAGAAAACGAGTTCCGGGGAAATTCCCGCCGACCCTTGCTCCTCCTCGCGCCGCAGGCGCAGAGCGATTTCGCTGCGCTGGAGAACGATAGCGGGCTCGCCAAGCGGCTGAAGGCGGCCCGCAAGACGCTCGGGCTGCTCCAGCTCCACGGCCCGCGCTATCCCGGTCTGCAATCTCACAAGTACGACAGTCTCGAAGGCGCTCACGGAGAAGATGTTCGGGAATCCTACGTCGTGCAGCGGACGCCGGCCGTGTATCGCATCTTTTGGCACTACGGACCTGGCCAGCGTGAGATCACGATTCTGGCGATCACGGCCCATCCGTAGGCCTGTCGTCCCGTTAGGCGAACCCCCCACGGGTCGGCAAGCTTGCCGGAACCGGGCCAAAACCAGCGGAGCGGTATAGAGACTGCCATCTAATCAGGCTTGACCGGCGTGATGGCAAAGGCCAGTCTAGCCGCATGAAAACCGCCCCCGTCACTGACCTCAAGAACCGTCTGAGCCACTATCTGCGGCTGGTCGCGCGCGGTGAAAGCGTCACGATCACCGATCACGGTCAGCCCGTAGCCCGCCTGAGCCGGGTGGAGGCCAGTTCGGCCGATACGGCTTCGTTGGTTGCCGCCGGGCTCGCAAGGGCGCCGCTTGCCCCGCTGCCGCCGGATTTCCTCGAGCGGCCGCTGCCCGTCGGCGACGTCCGGCAGGCGCTTCTCGAGGATCGCGAGGACCGGTTCTGAGCATGCTGTACTGGGATGCTTCGGCGCTGGTTTCGCTCTGCGTGGAGGAGCAGGAGACGGCGCTGCTTCGCCGCTTGGTCGAGGGTGGCATCGTTACCTGGGCCGTCTCGCGGGTCGAGATTGCTTCCGCCATCGAGCGGCGCAGCCGCGAGGGTCGTCTCGTGCCCGAAGCGCGACTCCGGGCGATTGCGGCACTTGGTGAACTGGCCGACGCATGGACCGAAATCCAGCCCATTGCGCCGGTGTGCGAACGCGCGCTGCGACTGCTGGCGATCCACCCGCTGCGGGCCGCCGACGCGATGCAACTTGCTGCCGCGCTGGTCGCGGTGTCGGATCAGCCGCGCGGCCACGGCTTTGTCTGCACGGACCGGCGGCTTCGCGAGGCGGCTTCGCGCGAAGGATTCCGTATCGTTCCGGAGATGTGAAGTCGCAGGCGCGCATCCCGTGTGCCTCCCAAGAAGCCCATCCAACCTGTATCAAGCGGATCCTTCTGGAGAACGGTGTTGAACGAGATCCCCGAAAGTTCGCCTGGGGGAGCGAATGGCTCCGCAGCCGGTCGCTCAGGCGAGCGAGTTTTCAGAGAAAAACAGAGAATCCAAACTCGCCGGGACCTGAGAAAGGCTTCGGATTCAGAGTGTTGCGAGACGAGGTCGTTCGCGAGCGAATACTGGGCCCCCATTCTTCGGCTGAACCATCACCGGTGTGCGGCGGGGGCTCTCTCGCCGCCGCCGATTGGTGCCTTGATCTTGAGAACTTTGATGCGGCGGGCTGTCGCCGAGCGGAAAGCGTCGGGCTTTCGGTCGAGGCGAGGAGGCGGCAACCAGTCGATAGACGAGCTCGACGATCACCCCCTGGGCAGCACGGCTATTCCCGCCCACCCACTGGTCGAGACGCTCCTCGGTGACGATTCTGTTGCTCATCAGGTTAGGCGAGTATCTTGACACCGAGCTGTCGACGGCTCGATGGTGCTACTTCGCGGCTGTTACTTTCCCAATAGGTCACGAAAGGATGCGAACGCCATCTTGAAGCGTCTCCGTTCGAGAACAGCCTTGTCAGCGTCGGCGCCTTCGATCGAGTGTAGCCCCGCACGAATAGCGAGAATGAAGAGATCCGGCGTGCCGATAAGTCGCTCCTTGCCGAGGCGACTCTCGGCTTCGCGCCTGAATCGCTTCCGCTCGTCGGAGGCCAGAATCCAACCGTGTTCGAGCGCCAGCGCGAGGCAAGCCGCCTCGCCGCGACCGACATGCTCGATCAGTTGAGTGAACAGGGCGATGGAGTCGAGGTTGGTGAGCGACGCGATGGTTAGCGCGTCGCCTGCGACGGCGGCATCGAGAACTTCGCGCTGCTCGGCGACGGTGATTTCTTCGCGGACATGATCTGGAACTACGAGCCGATATCCGGGTATCCTCGCAAACATCTCGAGCCGCCCAACGTGGATCACGTTGATCAACACGTTGGCGTCGGTGACGACGATGTGGCGAGGCGGAGTTGTCACTGAGCCGCGCTCGCACCCACAGGCTCGTCGTCGCCGAGACCGGCTTCATCGACCAACTGATCGACCGCTTCGCCGGGCAGGCCCACCATTCGACCGAGTTCGTCCAGTTTGCCTCGGGAAATGTCCTCCCGCCGATAAGCTTCCAGTGCGAGGCCGAGGAAGCGATGCTGAAACTCGTTCCGCGTCTCCTCGTGGTCCGGTTCGGATAGTCCAAGCAGCTTGGATAGCTGCTTCCCCTTGCCGGCGGTGTCCAACGCTCTGAGACTCTCAAACTCGGCTTCGCTCACGATCCGCAAATTGCGAAGCCGATAGAGGGCGGTAAGACGGCTCACCTCGAAGCTATGCGCGAGCAGCACAACGTCGTACATCTGGACGGTCTGGCTACCCGCTTCCGTGCGCCCTTCGACGTCGACGCTGCCTACCTCGTCGAAAACCTCTGCGTAAACGCGGCTTGCTTTGCCTTTCCCAAGACCGGCGATTACCTGGCGCACGCCGTCTTCCGGCATCAGGAAGTTTGCGGCGAATGCGTTGGCGCGGACCTCCAAGAGGTCGTCGCGCTCGGATGCGCGGCTCACTAGGCCGAATCGGTCACGGTCGACCACGACGTGTGCGTACTCATGGGCGAAGGAGAAACGACGCCGCAGAACGTGATGCGCGCGATTGGCCACTACGAAGAGGCCGATCTTGGCATCACTGAGCGTGAGGCCGGAGACGTCGTCGGGGAGGTCGACCAGTCCGGTGCGAACTCCCTGGGCTTCCAGCAGGCTCGCGAGATCCGGCAGAGGCGCGCTGCCAAGACCGAGTCGACGACGTTCCTCGTCAGCGAGACGTTGCCCCTGCTCGATGGCGTCCCAACGCGTGCGAGGAGTGTGGATCGGGTACGAGGCGACCGCGGTCAGGTCACGATCGATACCAAGGATTCGTTCGAGGCTCGTCAGCTCATGTCCAAGCGCGATGCACTGGCGCAGGCTCTCGACGACGCCTGGCTGACCGGCGACGTCACCTTGCGCCCGGAAGAGCGCAGCGAGCTTGTCTTCCTCCTCGAAGGGTTGTGCGAGGAACTCGCCGATGTTGCGGCCAAAGAGGTGGGCGAGTTTGTCGAGCTCAAGGCTCGACACCGTGCGGTTACCTGCCTCGATCTGACCGACGGTCGGGCGGGAGAGGTCGAGGCGCGTGGCCACCTCGTCCTGAGTCATACGACAAGCCTCTCGTGCGGCTCGAATTCTTGCGCCTAACTCCTGTTGGGTAATCGCCATGGGTTTCCTCACGTTCGGGTTGCGCGCGTGGCCGAGGTCGCGACGTTCGGAGAGAGAACAAGAGAGGGCTCTGGGCGCGGGGCGCTACTACGCCGCGCTGGACCCTCTCCGAGGATCGGACTCGTCATGCGGCGAGGTTAGGCTTTCGGGCGACAGGCGTCAAACGGGGGAGTATGCGTTCGGTTTCTGCCTGGCGATTGCGGGCGGATTCTGGTCCAGGAATGCTCTCCCCAGACCGCCGCTCAGAGAGCGCGAGAGCACGAAATCGCGCCTCCCGAAACGCGAACGCGCGCGCTCTTGGTTAAGGAACGGAGCCCACATAGCAGCGCGCTCAGCGCGCAAACCCGCGCGACATCACGCGTATTTCGCGCACGTCGGCGCCGCGCACAGCAGGCGAGGGCGCCGAGAGAGAAAGTTGGTGGTGGAAGAAACTGGCTCCCCGTTCGGTCGCTCAGGCGAGCGTGTATTCTGAGAAAAACAGAGAGTCCAAACTCGCGAGGGCCTGAGAAAGCCTTTGGTTTCGAGACCCTGGCGCATCGCTCCGTCCGCGGCTGACGAATGGGGTGCCCAGTCGGTTGCTGCACCGATTCCCAGATCCCAAGAGACCTCGCATCGAGTTCGACCCGGCGCAAGACCACCTCGGATACCTCCGAGGCGCGGTAAACGTCGCCCGGTCCGCGTTTGCCGCACATGCGGAGGGATGTCGGCGCCGTTCCGACTCTTCGCGGGCTCACAGCCTTCGCGACGAACGACGGTAAGCGTGCCGTCGGGCCTGATGTGGTCTTCGGCATACACAGTGGCCAAGTCACCGATCGCGAGGAGCGGGCGTCAGGTGGCGGACCGCACCACGAACGGTGTTGAGGGTGAATTCGAAGTCGAGCCAGTCGAAGCGACCAGAAATGGCCGCAATCTCCGTCGGTCGAAGAAGAACCAAGAGCGGTAGACAGCAATACTCGTAGACACCTAGATCTGCCGCGAAGCGGATCACCCGGGCCAATGTATCTGTCGCGCTGCGTCTGTCTCCCGATCGTTCTTGCAGCAGGGCTTTCGCCTGCAGAGCGAACAAGGCACCGGCTTGGTACCCTGTACGTTCCTGAAGCTTCTCCGCTTCGGTTAGCATTCGAAACGCGTCGGCGACCAAACTACCGTCAATTGCCAGTGCGACCGCATTTGCGACAAGCGTCTTCCCCACTTCGAGTAGATTGCCAGTGTCCTTATGAATGTCGAGCGCCTTATGCGCGTACTCGATGGCCTTCGTCGGCGAAGACCACGCCAGCGTCTCGGCTAGGTTGGTGAGGGCTTTCCCGTGCATCGCGTCGCCGCCTACCGACGACGCACTCTTAGCCGCAGCAAGATATGATTGCTCGGCAAGTCCGAGATGAAAATTCCAACGGAAGATGTGGCCAACAAAGCGAGCTTGCTCCGCATCCCACAAAGGATTCATGGCGTCGCGCGGCAAAGACTTGAAAGCGTGTTCTGCTTCGCGAAATCTTCCTTGCAAGATGAATACGTCTGCTCGTTGCCGCTGTGCGAGCAGTGATGCCGGTGGCAAAAGCGTGTTTGGGCCATGTGCCATGCGGGGCAGAGTTGTCAACGCTTCGTACACGGCGAGGGCGCGATCGTAGTTGCCGAGAAGGTGGTCTACGTGCGCTCTGAAAAACAGGAGATGGTCGCGGTGGCGGCCGATATCGGCGGGGTTCACCTGCGCAAGAAGGGACGCCGCCTCAGCAAGGCGACCGAACTTCCTTGCGCACACGCCGCGCACTAACGCCGCAGCGGCCTCAAGCTCGGGGACGGCTGGTCGTAGCGCGGCAGCAACGCGTGAGAACGATGTAGACGCCGACGCCCATAACCCGGAATCTACAAGATCGAGCCCGATAGCGACGATATCCTCAATCTGCGTGACGTTTGGACGAAGGGCATAACGGGACAAGAGCACAAAGAGTTGATCGAAAACCCAGGCAGTGCGTCGGATACCGGGGACGCCGAGCGTCTCGATGCAATGCTGAAGAACAGCATCAAAAAGCATGCGTGCGACCTCAAGTTCGAGTTCGTCGCCCAAATACGCGCGCACGCTATCGTGAATCTTGTAGATTTGGTCGGACGCGCTTACCACATCCGCATAGGAGAACTCTATGAAGTCACGAAACAGGATCGCTGAAAAAGGCAGGTTAAGGGCACGGGTGATGGCGAGGAATAGCTGTCTGTCAAAGCGTTCCAGCGCGGCGCAGATTTCCAAAGCACCTGCATGATGAGGCTCGAGGTGAGAGACAAAGCGTTCGATAACCTCGCGTTCCGCAATGCGAAAATCGGCTTCCCGGATGACTTCACCATCGGCCTTCCTTCTAAGATATGTAGATGCGCAGAGAGAAAGGAACAGAGGATTTCCGTGAGAGCTATTGACGATTGACGACCGAACGGTGGGTTCACTCACTCCTACCTGTTCCAGATAGCGCTCGCTATCCTCAACACCCAGGCCAATGAGCATGTGTTGTTCAAGGGGGATGGCCCATTCCGGATTTACGTCGGCCCACCGGATTCTTTCGCGTCCGGCCAATACCCAGAGTCCTTGTTCTGCCGTTCCGATAAGGTCACGGAGCCACTCGTCGCCGACGCACTTTGTTGTACGGAATCCCGGGCGATCGACGATTGCATCGTGGGTATCCACGAAAACGACTAAGCGGCACGACTGAAGCCGCACCGCATCGTCGATGGCGACGCCAAGATACCCCGGCAATCGGACCAACAACTCCTCATTGGACAAAGCGTCGATTTCTTCGAAATCGTGTCGCGAGCGGCCGAGCCGCTTCTCGTAGGCGGCACCCCCTCGATCCCATAGTCGTTTCAGCAGCCGAGCGGGCGCGATTGCGCCGGCTAGGTCACCGGCGGTTTCCACCAAGTCCAGAAGCAGACTGTCCTCTCGAAGCCGCGAGCGCTTGATATCTTCAAGGGAACGGCCGGCGAGGGACCAGAAACGGACGAGCGCGTACTCGAAGAGAGATGCTGGGATGGGTAGCTGTTGCCGTATGGCGAAAAGCGCGTCGGGCGGTGAAGTCAGCTCAGGACCCTCAAGATTGAGAGTTACCGTAGTGAACCGATTCTCTGCAGAGTCCGACTTTACGAGCTGGTCCGCAAGCTGATTGAGTAGCGCGGTCTTTCCGACGCTTCCGACGCCATAGAAGACCAGTACGCTCAGGGCCGCTATGTGTTGACGATGGTGTTCGGCTTTGCCGTCGAACAGTGCACGGGCATCATCGCGGTCCGTGAACACGCGAATCGCGCGCAGCGCCGCGGCGGCTTTCAAGCGAGTCAGGGCCATGGCTACGTGAGGTGCCAGGTCGCGGCGCTGTAGAGAAGTTTGTGGAGCGGCAGGGCGAGGTCGAGGTTGTTCTCGCTCCTGGCAAAGCGGCTTTTCAGGTCCGCGTACAAGCCGATATAGTGGTTCACGAGACGAGGCCGACCTGTGCCCAGCGCGTGGCTTGCGATCTCTCGGTCTCCCTCACGAATGACAACCGTTTCGGCGCTGTGGTTGAGCAGCACCGACATATGCGATGCCTCGAAGAACAACTGTGTGGTCTTGCGGTTGAGGCCGAGGGTCCAGTTGGTGTCGATGCTTCCTCGGCCTCGATGTCCGCCGGGCAGACGAATGGCGACGTCGGCAGCCCCTTGTATCTGCGAACATGGCACAGATGGTATGGAGGTCATCCTGCCCTCGGTTACCTCGAGTTGAGATACATCCCAGAAGCGGGCCACTAGGCTCAGCGCATTTATTCCGCTGTCGTACCAAGATCCGCCGAGTCCTGTCGCGGCAGATGAGAGCGTTCCGTTGCTGAGATATGGGTCGTAGAAGCCGCAATGGAAGCCCGACGGGGAGCCCAGGTGAAGATCGCCGGAACGGATGCGCTCGAGCAACCAGAGAGCGTCGAGCGCGAACGCGGCGTGGAACGCCACGCTCAGGAAGATCCCCTTAGCCTGAGCGGTTGCCACCAGCTGGTCGAGCTCGGCAGCGCTGGTAGCAGCGGGCTTCTCAAGCAGAACGGGCCGCCCGGCCTCCAGAACGCGACTTGCTACATCGGCATGGGTAGCGTTGGGAGTCGAAACGATGACAAGATCGGCCCGGCTTTTCCGAAGGAAGGAATCGAGAGACTCGTGGAATGTGATTCCCGGGAGGAGGCGCGCGCTGCGGTCCGGGTTCCTGTCGCAAGCGTCGACGAGAGTGAGTCCGGGAACGCAAGCGATCGCCTCGATCTGGTATGCTGCAATTTGTCCGATGCCAACTAGGCCGATGTTCATTTCTCTATCCCGTGGTGTGCCAAGATTCGATCGACGAGGAACGCGAGCTACGCCCCCGTAGTGTACAAGAATCCAGCCGACCGAAACGCGAGCGATGACGCGACCTTGCTTGCGGCGTTAACAAACAGCTACCGGGTCGACGTGTTGAGTCTTCGTCATGACTTGCCCGTTCACGATGGCAATCTGCCGCGCTCTTACGCCACGCGGCCTGCTTGCCGCGGTACAGGTTCGCTCTTGCGGTGTCCCCCGATGGTTCAGAAATAGTAGTCTCGATCGACGTATTCGTCGACATTCTGGACGCCGAGTTTAGTCATTGCTTCTACGGCCTCTGCGCGTTTCGCAGCGCGAATTTCCGCCGTGCCGTCTCGGCGATTCGCTTCGAAACGATACTCCGCGACCTTCAACCAGGCTAGGCCTGGGACGCGACTCATAATGGATTCGTCGAGCCGTCGTACCTCAGCAAGCTGAATCTGAGCCTGTGCGGTATCCCCCAGGTCGCTCAAAATGCAGGCAAGATACCACGATTGCACCGATGCCTCGATCAGATCCTTGCTGACCTTGGCCTGCTCGAGAGCAGTTTGCACATGCTCTCTCGCCTTGAACAACAGCGCCTTCCTTTCTTCCGTCGTTTTCGTTGTCGCTACGCGTGCGTACGCCCTTCCCAGCAAAGAATGGGAGAAATGGTCTCGTTCCGTACGGACCGCAGGGCTGCTCACGAACTCGTGGAGATGTTCGCGGTCCATGTAGCGAAGACGCTCGCGGTAACTAGACTCTCCCTCTTTGTTGTCGATTTCAGGCTCTGCTTCGATCAGAGCTTCGAGGTCGTCGTATCGGCGAGTCCAGAAATAGACCCAAGCTTTGGAACGTAGCAACATCAGTTGAAGTTCGCGATCGCCCGACACGAGTGATTGCCCAACGTCCGCTATTGCCAACCACTCGCTCCACATGCCTGCCTGGCGAAAGTACTCATTGATACGCGCCAGCCGCGACCGACCATTTGCGTCGTTAGGTATAAGCGTTGTCCAGCCTTCGGCGGATAGCAGTAGAAACTCTAGGGTTCGAACATGCTGATCCAGAAAAGCCTTGTGATACACGCTAAAATATCTAGGCGGGCCTCCGAGAGGCATCGAGTCTAGCTCCCTCGTGAGCCACTGCGCGACTATCTTGCGGTCTTCGACGGTTACAGAAGTCGCCGCGGTTGCGCCTATCCGACCGCAACCAGCGTCGCAACCGAGACTTCTGTAGTGGGCAGGTGTGAGATCGATGGAGCAGTCTGTGCACAGCGTCGTAAAGAGGGTCAATTCGACGGGTTCGCGAAACACGGACAATAGACTCAGGGCTTTCTGTTCGTGGGCGGTTAGAGTCGACGGCGGAGTACCCGAAGCTCTCATGGCCACGCCGCGGGTCGCGATGATACGGGTGATATCTGTTGCAACAGCAGAAGAGTCGACACGATGTATCAGGCAATAGAGGCTCAGTAGAAAACTGCTTAATTCCGCAAACGCGCCGTCATCGGAGATCGGGATGACTCGGACATTGTAACGGCTGGCGTAGATGGATATCTCGGCCGGGCAAGTCTCCGCATCGCTGAGCACGCAATACATGGGCGGGCAGTCTGATTGGGCGAGCCGTCGCTCTTCCACGAGTGTACGGAACTGTCGGTCGCGCAGTGAGTATCCAAAGGTGATGATCCCGAAGCGTGAGAATAGAGACGCGATCAAGCGGTAATGTCGGGGGTCGCGTTCGAGATCGGCGTAGTCACTTGCCCGAAGTACGATTTCGTGCGGGTCCTTGTCGACAGAACCGTGGATCTTGAGTATGCGGCGTGCTCCGTCTTCAGCCCAAGCGCTTGCCTGCCACGCCTCATGATGCGTAAGCACTACTGGCTTGTGCCAGTCGAATAGCGACACGTACTGTTCGATCAAGGTGTCGAAATTGGTGGTTAGGAACATCTGGAACGGCAGCAGTGCGAGTAGGCTGTGATTGAATGAAAAGGGCGTAGAAGGATGGGCTCCGAAGACGTCTCGGAGGACGGCAAAGTACTTGTCAGGGCCCATTCCATGGATGACCTCGGCCGCCCACTCGGGCTGGGCATCCGAGATGTGTCTTAACCACTGGGAATTTCTCGGGTCCGGGCTGTACATTGTTGCGGCGACGCGCTCACAGATTATTGAAATGAGGCGCGACCAGGACGGCAGTCCAAGCGGCATAGATAAGCCGGAACCGACGAAAGCAACTACTTGTCGGCGCCGAAGGCGTTCGATGAGGTCCAAGGGGATCGCCGCTTCCTTGGCGAGCAGCAGAGGCGTGGGAACAATGGTTGCGGCGTTCATGTTCGTCTAGTTTGCCTTTGATGATAGTGGCGTGCGACGATGCACGGGCATTTCCGGTACAACCACGCGAGCGCTGCAGACTAAGTGCTGACGACGCTGGTCGGATGGACCGGATCCGTCGTTGCAGGGCGAATGTGTCGCGCATACGTTCCCATGCTGTCGTTGACGTTGAGAAGCTCCACGGTGTTGCGATGCTCGCACTTAGGGAGCAACCGCCGGCAGTGGCGACGCGGCATCGGGGACAGCTCCTCCTACCGTGAGCAGTAACTCGCGATCACCTTGGCGCCGGGAGATCGTGAGGTTCACGCTGATGGGTTGGTTCGGGCTGACACTGATCGTGGCGTCGAACTCGCAGTCGCGTGGATAGACTTGCTCGCCAACCAGCCGGTCTGCTCGGCAGCGTCCCTGAATCTGGGCTATGCCCGGGCCAAGGTAGCTATACCGGCTGACGTAAATGGCGTCGTAACCCCAGAGCCCGTCGTCATTCGTGACTTCAAAGCGCATGCCGGTGAGGGCTCGAGGACACGCCCCGCGCGTACACTCGTAGGATCCGGTCGCACGGAGTAACTGCCCGCCGTTGGCGGACACGCCGGAGAAACCACCCAGCACGATCTTGATGTCCTCTGGAGCGACCTCCGTGGCCGATTCGTCGTCGCGGCTGGCGCAGACGGTGGATGGGAGTCGTCGGGGCTTCGGCTCGAGTTCGAGGCGGCATACCGTACTCGCCGCGCAATGACCGCCATCGCCGCACTGTACGTCTACGAGACAACCGGCACCGAGAGCGAGGCCGTCACTGCAGAAACCGCCGGTCCTTGGCAGACCAAGATAGACGGCTGCGCGGCGGAGCCGACGAAAACCTTTCGTGACGACTAGACTCGACTGTCCTGCGCCACCCACCGTTGAAAGATCCAGGTGAGGACTGACGGGGGCCCGAAGCTCAATCGCATCAATGGCCACGCGCGAGTAGCTGCTGTTCGGGATCTTCTGGACGATGTCACCGGCACGAAGGCCGGTGTCGTTACCGAGGTCGTCTGTCGCCACCAGACCGTCGATTCCACGAGAGGCTACTGTCCAGCTGCGCCGGGCGGTAACTTTGGCTTTGGCGCGTACGGCGGCGTTCGGCGAGACAGTTCGGGAATCCGTGATCGCCGCGGATTGCTGCGCAGGGGCCGTGCCCGTCAGAGCCTGACAGACAAGCGCCTGACTTCCCGGGACGCAATCATAGTTCAGGATGGCGAGGATAGTGCGGCGCACGTCCCAGCGCAGCATCATGTGGCCGTGATCGAGGTTGTCCGCGTCGCTGTGCGAGGCCAGGGCCCAGCGATAGACGTTTGCCGCATTGAGCGACGGCCATTTCGCGCTTACGTAAGGAACGGTTCCGTCGCCCGACTGGCCTGGCTCTACGCTCACGTAGTATCGGCTAGATGCGTTCCGGCACTCGGCGGAGTAGCCGTCGATGGCCTCGCAGCCGGCGGCCGTGTATTCCCCGGCGTACGGCGCCGGTGGTGCTGTGCTGCGGATCCGAGTCTTGGAAGGCGTTGGACGATCCACAACGTAGATCAGGTGCAAGGGAATCTCGGCGGGCGGCGTCCAGTTGTCCCAAGCGTCATGGCGCGTCAAAGCCCATTGTTGGTAGTGCGTGTTGAACTGACTGATTTCGTCAAAGTAGTACCAGGTAGAGTAGCCATTCCTGGAGGGACCGAGCCGGACGCCGTAAGGGAGCAACGAATCGGTGAACGTTTGCCAGAAGCGGGTTGCGTCGTAGCTGCCGGCTCCGCCCGGTCCGCTGTATAGACCGCGATACGCTGCCAGCGGGCCGTAGTCCGTCTGCACGTCGAGGAAGACCCCGGGATAGGCGGGGGAAGGCATCAGTGCGTAACCCGCGGGCCCGTTGTCGGCGAAGCGCTTGATGTAGTTCGCGGTGATCCCGACTGGGCCGAAACCTAAGCCGGCGTCTCCCGTGAGAAGGACGTACGGTGCCTGCGGAGCGCCAAGATGCGGCGTGCCGACCATTATCACTTTGCCGATGCGGCTGACTATGCCCGGACCGCGGCGGCGCAGGTATTCCTTGATCACCAAGCCGCCCATGCTGTGGCCGATGAGGTCGATCTTCGGCGGCGGGCTCTGCTGACAGTAGCTGGGCGCGGTTGCGGGGGGCTGGCAGCTACCGTTGCACACTTTGCAGTCGAGGTCGGTGAATACCTTGGCATCATCGTCACTTCCGCCGAGATCAAGGCGCCAGTCGTAGGGAAGCGTTTGATAGTACCCCTGCGGCCAATTGGCCTCCACAAACTTCGAAAATCCGTCGTAGACGGACTTGGACGGGATGTTGCAGACAGTGTCCAGGATCGGCCCCGCGTGCACAGGAACGATCTGCTGCCCGTAATCGTCGAGCCGCAATTGATCGGCGTCCGCTAGGAAGGAATCGGCGAAGCCGCAGACCGGCCACAGTCGTCTATCGTCAGAGGAACGGTGAAGTTCACTGCCGTAGATGCCGGGCACGAACACGACCGGTGGCTGCGCGTCCAACCCTGGGGTAGGCGTACACGCCGAGGATGGAAGTGTGTAGGTCTTGGTGTTTGGGTGATAGAACACCTTCTTCGGATTGCACTGGTAGCGCGCCGTGATTTGGACCGCGAGAGCGGCCGCTGGCACCTTCACCTTGGCGTTCCACGCACTCCATGTACCCCAGCCTGCGCCCTGGCGTTCACGATAGGAGTAAAGCACGGCTTGACCTGCCACATTCGTGGCAGCGCCCGTTACGGAGATCTCCACGTTGCAATCCGCGTCGGGGATCTGTGCTATGCCGATCGTGAAAGTTGGATAGACGAGCGGACAGGAAGCCGGTTGAGAGACAATCGACAGGTTCACTCCGGATCGGAAGGTTCGGCCGTCAGCGCGAGTCACATTGTAGTCGACCCGATAGTCGCCGGCCGCGAGCTGCTGCGTCCACGTGTTGGCGGCGGTAAGAAAGGTTCCGTTGAGCAGCCACTCGCCGCTTTCGGAGGCAAGGCGCTGGACGCCGCGGACAGCTTGGGTGGCAGGGGCAGTCGCAGTTCCCGTGAGCTGTGTCCTTTGTTTGTCATCGGGGACCAGTAGGACCACGGAGTTCTCGGCGGGGTTGTTGTACGCAGCGGTGGCGACCGGCTGGTTGTTCTCGTCCTTCAGCGTGAACGCGATTCCGGACAGACTTCCGTCGCATCCCGCGTCGTCTTGGTCGATGAACCCGTCGCCGTCGTTGTCGAGTCCGTCAGCACAATCGGCTGGGGTCGTCTCGGTATCGCAGGCGTCGCCGATCCCATCGCCGTCGCTGTCGGTTTGGTCGGGGTTGTAGATCTCAGGGCAGTTATCGAGGCAGCCGGTCCGTCGGCCGGACTGGCATTTGGCGCAGGTTCCGGATGTTACTATTTCATCTACACCGTCGGAGTCGTTGTCGACCGATGTGGTGCACGAGTTAGTGGAGTCGCACACCGGTACTACGAGCGGACTGTTGCCCCAACACTCCACACTGCCGTTGCCGCGGAGGCCGCACGTGTGCTCATAGGTGGCGCAGATTTTTGTAAAGGCGCCTGAGGGTGGCCTCTCCCATCCCAAAAGCCGGCCCCAGCACTCGAAACTGCCGTCGCTGCGGATCCCGCAGGTGTGATACCACCCGGCGGAGATGTCGCTGAAGGCGCCTGCGGGCGGCGACGCCTGCCCGTAAGAGTTGTCGCCCCAACACTCGACGCTACCGCTGCTGCGGATCCCGCAGATGTGTTGCCGCCCGGAGGAGATGTCGCTAAAGGCGCCTGCGGGTGGCGACGCCTGCCCGTAAGAGTTGTCGCCCCAACACTCGACGCTACCGCCGCTGCGGATCCCGCAGATCTGATACCACGCGGTGGAGATGTCGCTAAAGGCGCCTGCGGGTGGCGACGCCTGCCCGAAAGGGTTTTCGCCCCAACACTCGACACTGCCGTCGCTGCGGATTCCGCAGGTGTGGTTGAGGCTGGCGGAGATGTCGCTCACGGCTCCTGAGGGCGGCCACTCCCACCCCAAAAGCCGGCCCCAACACTCGACACTGCCGTCGCTGCGGATTCCGCAGGCGTAATGAGCACCAGCGGCGATGGAGCTGAAGGCTCCTGAGGATGGCGACGCCTCCCCGGAAGAGTTGTCGCCCCAACACTCGACGCTGCCGCCGCTGCGGATACCGCAGGTGTGATCAGCGCCAGCGGAGATGACGCTCAAGGCTCCTGCGGGTGGCGACGCATGCCC
>JACRCR010000069.1 GCA_016218925.1 Deltaproteobacteria bacterium
ATCTTCTTCGCGGCATCCAAGGGCGCCAGCCCGCTCAGCGGCTGGTGGATCTACAGCGTCAACGTAACGTCCGCACCCGATGATTTCTGGGATTTTGGCGGGCTTGGAATGGACCAGGACGCGGTGATCATCACCGCCAACAACTTCAATGGCGCGAGCTACGTCGATTCGAGACTGCTCACGATCGCCAAAGCGCCGTTCTACAACGGCCGCGGACTTTCGATTCCGATGCTCACCGGCCTGTCCGGCACTCTGCAGCCGCCGATCGTACTGGACCAGGACGCACAGACGTACGTAGTGGCGGCCGAGGACAACACCACCGGGACGGTTCGCAAGTACACTCTCGAGAACACCTCGCGACCATTGGACGTTTCGATCGCCAGCTCGACGATCTCGGTCGGTACCTGGGGCATCCCGCCCGATGCGTCGCAGCCAGATACGACCGATAAGGTCGACACGCTGGACGGACGCTTCCAGAACGCCAGTACGCAGAACGGTGGAATGCTCTGGCAGACGCACACGATAGGCGCCGGCCCTTTCCCGATTCCCAAGTGGTACAAGCTCGACGTCGAGACCGACACGATGGTGAGCACTGGGCTCTACTTCGTCTACGAGGGGTCGCACGACTTCAATCCGAGCATCGCTGCCAACGCCGACGGCGACTTCTTCGTCACCTGGGCGATGACCTGTCCGACGCCCGGAACGAGTTGCCCCAACGGAACCAAGAATGCCCAGATGCGTTTCTCCGGCAAGCGCGTCGCCGATCCTTCGGTGCTCGGGAACAATCCGACCGGCGCATTCGGAATTTCGTCGAGCTCATACGCCGACTACCGATTCGGTGATTACTCGGCAGTGTCGATCGATCCGGTCACGCCTGGCCGAGCATGGGTTACGAACGAGTTCTTCACGGGTCCGACCAGTTGGGGCTCGCGAATCGCCCGCATCGGTTACTGATCGAGCTGTCAGCCGGCCGCGATTCTGACAATAACGGCGTCGCCCAGTTCCAGGCCGTGCTCGCTCAGACGAACGCGGTCTTCTTCGACGACCAGCAGCCCGCTGCTCTCGAGCTCGGTGACGCGCGGCGCTGCCGCTTCGATGCTGACGCCGAAGAGCGCTGCGAAGCGACTGCGTGAGATGCCTTCGAGAAGGCGCAGGCCGACCAGCAGATACTCGGCGATCGCCATCTCGCGTGTGAGGCTTTCTTCGGTGGCGTGCCAGGCGCCGTCCTTCGCCGACATGTAGGTTTCGGGCAGGCGATGGTTGGCGTAACGCCTTCCCCAACACGCCCCCGGCGATGCCTGGTGCGGCGGCCCGCCGGCGAATCCGTGGGCTCCGGCGCCGAGCGCAAGGTAGTCGCGCCAGGTCCAGTACGCGAGGTTGTGGCGGCTGGCGCGGCCGGGCCGCGCGAAGTTCGAGATCTCGTAGTGCTCGAATCCCGCGGCCGTGAGGTTCAGGTGCGCCGCGCGGAACATCTCGAGTTCGAGATCTTCCTCGGCGGGTTGGATCAGGCCGGCCTTCTTCATGCCGGTCAGCGGTGTTCCTTCCTCGTAGGTGAGGCTGTAGGCGGAAACGTGCTCGGGACCGAGCGCCACGACGCGCTCGAGATCGTCGCGCCATTCTTGGAGAGTCTGCCCGGGGATGGCGGCGATCAGGTCGCACGAGAGGTTGTCGAACCCGGCCGCGCGCGCGGCGTCGACCGCGGCGACGGTATCGTGCGGCGAGTGGATGCGACCCAACGTTGTCAGATGTTGCTGGTCGAAAGTCTGGGCTCCGATACTGATTCGGTTCAGGCCAGCGCGACGAAAACCGAGCAGCCGCTCGGCGGCGCTTCCCTCGAAGCTCCCCGGGTTGGCCTCCATCGTGAGTTCGGCGTCGAACTCAATGCCGAAGAGTCGGTCGAACGTTTCGAGCAACGAGCCGAGACTGGCCGGCGAGAACAGTGACGGCGTGCCGCCGCCGAAGAACACGGTCGAGATGCGCCTGCCTTGCCACTGCGGCTGCGCCGCCGCGAATGTCACCTCGCGCTCTAGTGTCTCGACGTAGCGTGCTTCGGGAACGCGTTCGACCGCGTAGGTGTTGAAGTCGCAGTACGGGCACCTGCGCACACAGTACGGAAGGTGAACGTACAGCGAGAATGGATCGGTCATGAGCGGAGCAGCGCCCGGTCCTTATCTCGACCAGGCGGCCCCGTAAACCCGGGCGACGCCGCGTATCAATGATACTGGCGCAGCAGGCCGACCACCGCGCCGCGGATCTCGAAGGATCCGTTGCGGACGATGATCGGCTTGAACTGCGGGTTGGCGGGCTGCAGGCGCACGCTGCCGTCCTTCTCGCGATAGAAGCGCTTGACCGTGGCTTCGCCGTCGATGTTGGCGATCACGACATCGCCGTTGCCCGGCGAGGGTCGTTCTTCGACGACGATGACATCGCCGTCGAGGATGCCTTCGTCAATCATCGAACTGCCGGTTACGCGCAGTGCGTAGCTGTCGCGTTTGCGCACCAGGTTTTCGGGAACCTCGATCGTGTCGTTTCCCTCGAGCGCCTCGATGGGATGTCCGGCAGCGACGCGGCCGAGCAGCGGAAGACGCACCGAACGCGGGCGGCGCCGGTCTTCGACCACCTCGATCGCGCGGCTGTGATTCCACTTTCGGCGGATGAGTCCTTTGCTCTCCAGGTTGGACAGATGCTTGTGCACGGTCGCCATCGATCGCAGGTCGAAGCGCGCGCCCATCTCCTCGAGGGTGGGAGCGTAGCCGCGCTCGCGGATGCTCTCGTCGATGTAGTCGAAGATCTCTTTCTGGCGTTTGGTGAGCGTGGCCATCCGATTTCTCCCCTCTCCTGCGACTATCTCTCGGTCTTCTCGGCCGGGCGGCCCGGGTGCCGCCGTCTCCGGATCCTGCCTGAGGGTAGGCGAAAGGACGGCGAATCTCAAGCCGGCGGCTAACGAATCTGAAAGCGGCGCACCGCGCGATTGTGGTCGGCCAGGCTGGCGTTGAATTCGTGGGAACCATCGCCGCCGCGCGCCACGAAGTACAGATAGGAAGCGTCGGCCGGGGCCAGCGCCGCCCTCAGCGACGCGACGCCGGGGTTGCAGATGGGGCCGGGCGGACGTTCGCGCCGCAGGTAGGTGTTGTAGGGAGTGGGGGTTTCCAGATGGCCGCGGGTCAGGTTGCCGTCCCAGGGCCGCCCGCTCGCGATCACTCCATATATGACGGTGGGGTCCACTTGGAGCGGCATGCCCAGGCGAAGGCGGTTGTAGATCACGGCCGCCACCAGCTGCCTCTCGGCGACTACCGCGGTTTCCTTTTCGATGATCGAGGCGATGGTCAGTGCGCGCGACAGCCGCGCCGGGGAGTCCTGAGCGTCGCCGCGACCGGTCGGCTCGTGCGCGGTAGGTCCGAGGGCGGCGGCTAGCGGAGCGGCCACCGCGCGGAAGCGCCGTAGCTGGATCTGCGCGATCCGCCGTGCGCTCATACCCGGCACCAGGTCGTAGGTATCGGGGAACAGGAAGCCCTCGGCACAGTTGGCCGTTTTCAGCGCGCCCGCCTCGCGGAGGAAATCCTCGCTGCACACCGCCGCCTGGTAGTCGGCCGCGCTGGTGGCGCCCGCGGCTTCGAGAAGCGCGCCGATCTCGCGCCACGTCAGGCCTTCGGGAATCGTCACGCGCAGCACCGGCTTGGGCGTACGCTCCAGTTCGCGCAGGACGTCGCCGGCGCTCAGGGATCCTTCGAATTCGTGGCGCCCGAAGCGAAAGGCGCGATCCGCGCCTCGCCATCGCGCCAGTGCCAGCAGCAGCCGTGCGCTGCGCACGATACCGGCTTCCTCCAGGCGCCTGGCGATCTGCGCGGGAGTCTCGCCGGGCGCGACGTCCAGCATCACCGGCTCGTCGGTTCCCACAAGCACTCTTTCGGCGAGTTCGCGCCGTACCAGCACGAACGCCAGCGCAGCGGCGACCAGCGCCGCTGCCGCCAGCGCCGACGCGGTCAGGAGGGCGATACGCTTCACGAGCTGGGCAACGAGTCGAGGTAGGCCTGGAGGATGATCGCCGCGGCGACCTTGTCGCGGACCTGACGGCGCTTCGAGCGCCTCATTCCCGACTCGATGAGCATTCGCTCACCCTGGACTGTGGTCATCCTCTCATCCTGAAAGACCACCTCCAGGCCGGTCTGGGCTGCGAAGAAGGCCGCGAAATGGCGGACCCTGTCGACCTGCTCGCCCTCGCTGCCATCCATGCTAAGCGGCAGTCCTACAACGACTTTATCGACCGGACGGCCCTCCAGAAGGGCCACGATTGCGGCGCTATCGGCCTTTTGTGACCGCCGTTCAACCACACCGATCGGCTGGGCAGCGATGCCGAGCGGATCGCTGAGGGCAACCCCAATCCGTTTGTCTCCAACGTCCAGTGCGGCTAACCTACCCATCGTTCGTTGACTGAAGGTCGCCGCCGGTGCCGGGAATGCCGACCGGATCCCGCGGCGTGCCGCCCCCGAGGGTCGGCAGCCTTTACGGAGACCTCGCGCAGAGTAGCGATGCAGCCCACGCGGGCAATCAAACGGCCCGAGTGGTGGACACGAAGAACTCGGACGGCCGCTTTAGCCGCCGCTGACATCAAGTACTCAGGAGGACAACGTACCATGCTGTCGCCTCGACAAAGATGCAGTCATCTGCGGCGTGCGGACCTGGACGGGAGGTGGGGATGATGGGCGGAATGACAGGTCGTACTCCGCGCAATTCTGATCTGAGCCCCAGTTTTCTAGTCCTTCTCGGACTTTGTGTCAGCATGGTGTCATTCGCCGGCTTCCGGCTGGTGACCAACGCCAAACCTCAGAATCCGATGGCCGAGCGTAGTGGGCCGGTACGGATCGCCGTTGCCTCGGTAGCACCTCCGGCTTTCGACGATTTCGCCCCCCGCAGCCTCGTTCCGCTCCAGCCAGTTTCCTCCGCTCCGCCAGTTTCCCTACTTCCAGCAGACCCCGAGATCTCGACCACACCGGCAGCCGTTTCTTCGGATCCAGCCTCCAGGTCGAGCATGGTTGCTGTCACGCCAGCGGAGCTTCCCCAGTTCCGAGAGATCCACCGCAGCTTCCAGAGCGGCGAGACCATCTCTCAGGTGCTGTCGGAATGCGGCGTCAGTGCTCAGAATGCCGAGGTCTGGATCAAGGCGGCCCAGCGCGTCTACAATCTCTCGCGCATCTTTGCCGGCCAGAAGCTCAAGCTCAACGTCGATACCCAGGCCCAGGACCTGGTGAGCCTTCAGATGGAGCTCGATCGCGAGACCAATCTGGTGCTGCGCCGCAAGGAAGGCGTCGTCGTCGCCACTCGCGAGATGGTCGAGCTCGGTCGCCGCCTGCGAGTCGTGCAAGGCACCATCGCTCAGAGTTTCTATGTATCGGCATCGCGCGCCGACGTTCCCGAAGAGATCATCTCCGATGTCGCCGAGGTTCTCGGCTGGGATCTCAACTTCACTTCCGACGTACAGCCCGGGGCCACGTTTTCGATTTTCTACGACGAGACGCCGCGCGCCGGCGACGCCGAAGACGCGCCGGCAGCGCCCGGCAGGCTGCTCGCGGTCAGGATCGAGAACAAGGGCAAGATTCACGAAGGGATCTATTTCCGTAATCCGGTCGACAACAGCGAGAGCTATCTGAACCGCGACGGACGGCAGCTCGGTCGTGCTTTCTTGCGTTTCCCGGTCGCCTATACGCGCATCAGTTCGGAATTTTCATCCTCGCGCTTCCACCCGATCCTCAAGCGTGCGCGGCCTCACAACGGAGTGGATCTGGCGGCACCGACGGGAACCCCGGTTCGCGCGGTGGCCGACGGCAGAGTTGAGATGGCGGACTGGAGTAGCGGCCTGGGTCGCTACGTGTCGATTCGGCACGACGACGTGTTCGAGTCGGGCTACGGGCATCTGTCGCGCATCGCGCCGTCGCTGCGTCCGGGCTCGATGGTCCGGCAAGGCCAGGTGATCGGCTACGTTGGCGCGACGGGTTTGGCTACCGGCCCGCACCTCCACTACGTCATGTACAAGAATGGCACGTACATTAATCCGATGAGCGCTGCGATGCCGCGGGCCCGCAGCGTCACCGGAACCGCACTGGAGCGCTTCCGTAGTACCGTTACCAAGATCGACGCGGCCTACGCAGCGGCGGGCCGCGCCGGTGGAAGGCTGGCGGTGGCTTCGGCTCCTGCTGCCGGCAACACCACCCGCAAGAACTGATCGGAACCGGCGAGCGCCGCGTCCGACGCCGACGGTCTGACTCGGCGTCGTGAATTAGGAGTAGCGGCGGTAGGCGCGATGCCTACTGGCCGCTTTCTCGTTTGATGACGTCGCGCAGCGGTCCCCACAGGGCCGGACCTGCCGCGATGAGACCCGGCAGCAGGGTCTTGGCGTTGTTGAAGGTCAGGGGCTTGCCGAAGCGGTCGGTCACGACGCCTCCGGCTTCTTCGACCAGCATCGTTCCGGCGCAGATGTCCCACTCGTTCTTCGGCGTGAGCGAGAAGGTCGCGTCGGCCTGGCCGGCGGCGATCAACGCGAACTTGTAGGCCACGCTGCCGGTCAGTTTTACGCGCATCAGGGGCTTGTACGGATCCCATTCACCGCGCTTGTCTTCGCTGCGGCTGGCCAGCACCAATGCTTCGGATACCTCGCTGCAAGGCGTGCAACGAACCGCTTTGCCGTTGAGTGTGGTGCCGCCTCCGCGCCGCGCGGCGAATAGCAGGTCCTCTGCGGGATTGTAGGAGACCCCTACCTGCACGACGCCGTCGACGACCAGCGCTACGCAGACGCAGAACTCGGGGATGTGCTGGGTGAACTCCTTGGTGCCGTCGAGGGGATCGACGATCCACACCCGCGATTTGGACAGGCGCGCGGCCGAATCGGCGGTTTCCTCCGATAGCCACCCGTCGCTCGGAAACGCGCCCAGCACGGTCGCCTTGATGGCCGCGTCGGCCTCGGTGTCGGCGATGGTCAGCGGGTTGTCGGGCGCCTTCTCATGGACTTCGTAATCGCCCTTGTAGTACTTGGCCACGATGGCACCGCCCGCGCGGGCCGCCTCGATTGCGACTTCGAGCTCTCTTTGCATGGAGGGAGTTCCTTGAGGTGAGATGGGGCCGGCGCGACTCGCGCCTCCGGCGATCTGCGGGAGACGGGTGTGCGGGCCGGCGGCGCACGCATATCCGGTCCGACGAACGCTGCAAGTCCACGGGTGGAGTCTCGCGTCCAGGGCCAACCCGACCATGCGCGAGCGGCGGTCGGAGCCCAGTGAAGCGGCTCACTGCGGCGAAGAGCTGCCGGGTGCTATGCCTGGGACCGGGTGAGGAATCGCAGAAACGCACTTGCACGGACAAGCATTCGCCTGGATCCTTGGACCTCGGCCTCAAACGGGCCGCGGCGAGTAGTGATGTTCTCCCCCCTCAGCTTCCCCCGCACCGTGGCTCCGTTGTGTTTCTGTGCGCTGCTGCTTGCGCCGGCTGTCGCGCAGGCGCTCTTCACGGTCGAGCAACTCACCAACGATGCGACCGGCGCAGCGTGCGGGAGCTACCTTGCCGACGCCAGCTCGACCGGCGACGATGTCGCCTTCGAGTCCGACTGCGACCTGGACGCCAAGAATCTCGACGGAAGCTTCGAGGTCTACCGGGTGCATCGCGGGCAGGCACCCAAGCAACTGAGCGACGGCGCCGGCTGCACCAGCAGTTCGGCAACCATAAATGGCGACGGTTCGCGGATCGCGTTCGAGTCGGATTGCAATCTCACTGGCGGCAACGCCGATGGCAACGTCGAAATCTTTCTGTGGAAGGGCTCGGTTCTCACCCAGCTCACCTCTTCGAGCGCCTGCGAGAACCTCGCGCCGTCGATCGACTCGGCCGGAAACGTGATCGCCTTCGACAGCAACTGCATCTACGCAGGCCAGTTCAACGATGACGGCAGTACCGAGATCTTCAAGGTGACCGGCACCGGTGCGCTCACGCAACTGACGCGTGACGACACCGGGATCTGCGACAGCATCAATGCTTCCATCAACGGCGCCGGCACTCTGGTTGCGTTCGAGTCGGACTGCGATCTGAAGGGAACCAACGACGACTTCGCGGTCGAGATCTTCACCGTTACCGCTGCCGGTGAGGTAACGCAGGCCACGATTTCGCTGGACGATTCGTGCTCGAGCATGTCCGCCTCGATCGATGCGGCCGGATCGCTGATCGCGTTCCAGAGCGATTGCGATTTCACCGGTGCCAACGCCGATCGCAGCCAGGAAGCCTTCCTCGTCGACGTGTCCGGTACCGTCACGCAGCTTTCCAGCGACCCCGGTCCGTCGCCGTGTTCGAGCAGCCGTCCGCGCCTTGCGGGTAGCGGCGCGCTGGTTTCCTTCTCGTCCTACTGCGACCTCGCCGGCATCAACGCCGACGCCAGCCTGGAGATCTTTCAGGCAGCGACGACCGGGCAAGCGCCCGCACAACTGACGACCGGCACCTCCTGCGACAGCCTCGTCGGGGATTCCAGTACCAGCGGCCGCGATATCGCTTTCGACAGCGACTGCGACCCGCTGGCGACCAATACCGATGGTGGAACCGAGATCTTCCGGCTGAACGCCTGCGCGTGCGGATCTCCGTCCTCGCGCAGAACACCGCCCACGGCCAGCGACGCTCTCTTCGTGCTCAGGGCGGCGGTGGGCCAGCGCGTTTGCCCGCTGTGCGAGTGCGACACCGACTCGAGCGGGGCAATCGTGGCCTCCGACGCGCTACGCGTGCTCCAGGCCGCCGTCGGCCTCCAGGTTTCCCTGACCTGCCCACCGGCCTGAAGGGCCGACACTGCGCTGCGTGTTGCGGGTGTGGCGCGAGGCGCCTGCGCCCTCTCACGCGCCGCATTCCGTGGACGCACGACGCCCTGCATGTTGCGGGTGTGGCGCGAGGCGCCTGCGCCTGCGCAGGGTGTGCCCAAACGGATTGCCAGCCTGAAAGGTGGCGCGTAGCCTCCGCGCCCTGAACCAAACGATGGCGAGCGAAGGGGCAAAGGCGAGCGGCGTCGCGCATCTGATCGCGACCGGGTTCTACAGTGGCTACGCCCCGGTGGCGCCGGGCACCTTCGGCACCCTGGTCGGGGTGCTACTGGCGCCGGCCTTTGCCGGCGTTGCCGCGGCCAGTGGGCTCGCCTACCTGCTGGCGCTCGGCCTCGCCATCGCCTGCGCGATCTGGGCTGCCGAGGTGGCGACGAAGATCTTCGAGCTGAAGGATCCCCGCCAGGTCGTTTGCGACGAGATCGTCGGCTACCTCGTCGCGATGGCCTTCCTACCGATCGGGTACGGTTCGCTGCTGTACGCCTTCTTGTTGTTCCGACTCTTCGACATCACCAAGCCCGCGCCCTGTCGCCAGGCCGAAGCTCTGCCGGGCGGCTACGGCGTCGTCGTCGATGATCTCGCGGCCGGCATCTACGCGAATCTGGCCGTGCGGGTGGTGCTTGCGCTCGGGGCTCCGGTTTTCTGAGAAAAGTGCAGCCGGGGGGACTGGAATTGTTCCTCGGCTAGGCGTAGAAAAGGCGAAAGTCATGAGCGACCGCATCCGTAGTGCTGCCCTGCTGGCCACCGGCGACGAGATCGTCGGGGGGCGCACGGTGGATACCAACTCGTCCTACCTGGCCGACAAGTTGGCGGGGCTCGGCATCGAGGTGGTTTCGATCATGGCGGTCAGCGACGACGTCGATCGGATCGGGGCGGCCTGGAAAATCTCTCTGGCCGGGGCGGATCTGGTCATTTCTACCGGAGGGCTCGGCCCCACCTCCGACGACCTCACCTCCGAGACCGTGGCCAGGGTTGCCGGCGTCGAGCTTCTGCGCGACGACAGGCAAGTCGGTCGCATTCGCGAGATCTTCGAGAGACGCGGCCGGCCGATGCCCGACAACAACCTTCGCCAGGCGATGATCCCGGCCGGTGCCGAAGTGATCGACAATCTGGATGGCACCGCACCGGGCTACCGTCTTCGCATCCAGGCTGGCGATGGCCGCCGGCCCTGGGGAGTGGTGCTCCCGGGAGTGCCAAGAGAGATGAAGGCGATGTTCGAGACGGCCGTGCTGCCGTGGATCGCCGAGTGCACCGATCCGGGTCGCGTGATCGCAGCGACGACTTTTCAAACTTTCGGCCTTCCCGAATCGGCTCTCGATGAGTTGCTGCGCGGTGCGGTGCCGGCGAGTGAGGGACGTCTGGCGTTTCGTGCGAGCTTTCCCAAGATCTCGGTGCGCGTGAGCGTGACCGGTACGCCGCAGGAAGCGCCGCGCCGGCTGGCTACGCTGGCTGAGGCCGTGCGCGCGCGTCTGGGCGGAGCGGTTTACGCCGAGGGCGATGCCTCGATGGAACAGGTGGTGGGCGACCTGCTCACCGCGGCGAAGAAGTCGCTCGCCACCGCCGAGTCCTGCACCGGCGGTCTGATCGGCAGTCGCCTCACCGATGTGGCTGGAAGCTCGGTCTATTACAGGGGTGGGCTTGTCGCCTACAGCAACGATCTGAAACAACGTCTGCTCGGAGTGGACGCGCAGACGTTGCGTATGCATGGAGCCGTGAGCGAGGAAACCGCCAGAGAAATGGCAATCGGTGCGGCAAGGGTTGCCGCCTCCGACATAGCCATCGCAACTACCGGGATCGCCGGTCCCACCGGTGGGACCGCAGACAAGCCGGTGGGAACCGTTGCCATTGCACTGGCCACGCGCTCGCGCGACGGCGGCGACTCTTTAGTCGACTCGCGGATGTATCGCTTCTGGGGAGGGCGAGAGTGGGTCAAGACGCTCACCTCGCAAGTCGCGCTGGACTGGGTGCGCCGCCATCTGCTCGGCCTGGCGCCGCTGGAGCCCGAAACGCTCTCGCCGCGCCGCGCCGCCGCCGGACCGGCGCGCAACGCGCAGCGCGGAGGAGAGATTTCGTGAGCGGCGTCCGCGCGAACGTGGCGGCAGTCACGCGGCCGGGCGGGCCGCCCAGCCGGGGACTGCACCCGGGGTTCGGTGCGGCGATGGAAGAGTGCCGCCGCCGCAAGCTCGAGCGCGAACGAGCGGCGACGAGGGAGTGCTGGCGCTGCTTCGTGGCTGTGCAGGTGGGCGAGTCCATCACCGCCAGGCTGCGGGCGCTGGTTGAAGAGGTACGCCGCGGCGCCGGGGAGAGCGGCTGGAGTGTGGCCTGGACCCGGCCCGAGGGCTGGCACGTCACCGTCAAGTTTCTCGGCGATGTCGATCTCGATCGAGTCGACGACGTGCGCGACGCGGTCGGACGCGGTGTTCGAGGCATGACTCCGTTCAGCATTGCGGCGCTCGGGTTGTTGGTGCTTCCGCCCGGGGCGGAGCCGCGAGTCCTGGCGGTGGGGCTTCGCGACGACGGTTCACTGGCGCGTCTGGCGGCGGCGCTCGAGAGCGAGTTGGAGCCTCTCGGCTTCGCCCGCGAGAAGCGCCGCTTCACGCCTCATCTGACGCTCGGGCGCGTGCGACGTGCACCGCGCCCAAGCAGCGTGCCGCGGGTCGGCCAGGGTCAGGCTTCGACGCGCTCGATGCCACGCTCGCTGGTAGCTGCCGACTGGATCGCGCGACTGCGCGACGAGGCCCTCGGCGAGGATCGAATCGAAACTGTGGAGATGGTGCGCAGCAGCCTGTCGCCGGGCGGCTCGGTGTACACGACGATGGCGATGTTCGCTCTCGGCGCCGGTGGCGCCGGCCAAGCGTCATTGCCCTAGACAAGAACGATGGACGAAACGCCCTGCGCGAAGCGCAAGGTCGAGGAAGGAGACGGAAGATGTCGACGGAAGAGAAGAAGAAGGCTTTGGACTTGGCGGTCACGCAGATCGAGAAGCAGTTCGGCAAGGGCTCGCTGATGCGGCTCGGTTCCGACGAACATCTGCCCGACGTGGAAGTGGTGTCGACCGGATCGCTCGGTGTCGACGTGGCACTGGGCGTGGGAGGTCTGCCGTGCGGGCGCGTCGTCGAGATCTATGGACCGGAGTCATCGGGAAAGACGACGCTGGCCCTGGAGGCCATCGCCCAGGCTCAGCGCAAGGGTGGGATCGCGGCGTTCGTCGATGCCGAGCACGCGCTGGACATCAACTACGCGCGCAAGCTCGGCGTTCGCACCAGCGAACTGCTGATCTCGCAGCCCGACAACGGTGAGCAGGCCCTGGAGATCACCGAGACGCTGGTACGCAGCGGGGCCATCGACATCCTGGTGATCGACTCGGTGGCGGCCCTGGTCCCGCGAGCGGAAATCGAAGGCGATATGGGCGAGCCTCAGATGGGCCTGCAGGCCCGTCTGATGTCGCAGGCCCTGCGCAAGCTGACCGGCACGATCTCGCGCAGCAACTGCATCGTCGTCTTCATCAACCAGATCCGCATGAAGATCGGCGTGATGTTCGGCAACCCTGAAACCACCACCGGCGGCAACGCACTCAAGTTCTACTCGTCGGTGCGTCTGGACATCCGCCGCATCTCGTCGCTGAAGCAGGGAGACCAGGTGGTCGGCAGTCGCACTCGCGTGCGCGTGGTCAAGAACAAGGTCGCCCCGCCGTTCCGCGAGGCCGAGTTCGACATCCTCTACGGAGTGGGGATCAGCAAGGAAGGCGAACTGCTCGACCTCGGCTCGGAGATGGGCGTGGTCGAGAAGAGCGGCGCCTGGTACTCGTTCGGCGGCGAGCGGGTCGGTCAGGGTCGCGACAACGCCTGCGAGTTCCTGCGCGAGCACCGCGACATCGCCACCCAGATCGAATCGAAGCTGCGTGAGGCGCTCGGGCTGCCTTCCACTGCTCCGACCCTCAAAGTGCTCGAAGGCGGCGGTGGCGAAGCCAAGAGCAGCGATGGCGCGGAGGCCAAAGAGGCCAAAGCCGCGAAGAAGGCCAGCGCCAAGTAGCAACGCTGGCCAGTGCGACGGATGAATCGCGAATCCGGCTCTCCCGGCGGCGTGCCGGGAGAGCCGGGCGGAAGGGGCGAGAAGGTCGTCGCGACGGCCCTTGGCTCGGCCTTTCGGCTGCTGGCGCGGCGTTCCTATACGCAGGCCGAGCTGCGTTTGCGTCTGGAGCGGGCCTGGGACCAGCCGGCGGTTACCGCGGCGCTGGCGAGGCTGACCGAGCTTCGTCTGATCGACGATGAGGCCTGGGCCGAGCGCTTTGCCCGAGATCGTCTCGAGCGTGTCGGTCGCGGGCGTCGCCGGATCCTGGCTGAACTGATCGCCCGCGGCGTCGACGCCGAACTCGCGGCCCGGGTGATCGGGCGCGTGATCGATCCGGAGCGCGAGCGCGACCGCGCGCGGACCCTGGTGGCCAATATTCTGGGTGAGCGATCCGAATCCGACCGACCGGGCGCGCAGCGCCGGCCGGATCAGCGCGAACTTGCCGGCGCCTTTCGCAGGCTGGTGGCGCGCGGGTTCCCGTCGGCGCTGGTACGTGACTTGCTGGGCGGTTCCTAGTACATCCGCGCCTGAATGAAGGGAGCAGAAGTCCGCAAGAGCTTTCTCGATTTCTTCGCGTCCAAGAACCACCTGATCGTGCCGAGCGCCCCGATCGTCCCAAACGGCGATCCGACGCTGATGTTCACGAATGCCGGCATGGTGCAGTTCAAGGACGTCTTCCTCGGACTGGCCGAGCCGCCCGCGCCGCGCGTGGCCGACAGCCAGAAGTGCCTGCGTATTTCGGGCAAGCACAACGACCTCGAAGACGTCGGTCGCGATACCTACCACCACACCCTTTTCGAGATGCTCGGCAACTGGTCGTTCGGCGACTATTACAAGCCCGAAGCGATCGAGTGGGCCTGGGAGCTTCTGACCGGTGTCTGGGGCCTGCCCAAGGACAAGCTCTACGCCACCGTCTATCGCACCGACGACGAGGCCGAGGCGCTCTGGAAGAAGATCACCGACATCGGCCCCGAGCGGGTGCGACGCTTCGATGAGAAGGACAACTTCTGGGAGATGGGCGATACCGGGCCCTGCGGTCCGTGCTCGGAGATCCACATCGATCGCGGCCCGGGCGCCTGCGACATGCGCCACATTCCCGGCCACGTCTGCGACGTCAACGTGGGCTGCGCGCGCTTCATGGAGTTGTGGAACCTGGTCTTCATCCAGTACAGCCGCGACGAGAGCGGACGCCTCCACGAACTTCCTGCCAAGCACGTCGACACCGGCATGGGCCTGGAGCGCGTGGCTTCGGTACTCGAGAGGGTCGAGACCAACTACGACGGCTCGCTGCTGAGGGCGCTGATCGCGGCGGCCGAGGGCCTGTCGGGTGGTCGCTACGGCGCCGATGCCGACAAGGATATCTCCTACCGCGTACTGGCCGACCACAGCCGCGCGATCTCGTTCATGATCTGCGACGGTATCGAGCCGGGTAACGAGGGTCGCGGCTACGTTCTTCGCCGCCTGCTGCGCCGCGCGGCGCGCCACGGCAAGAACCTCGGCCTCGGCGACGCGTTCCTCTACAGGATCTGCGATGCGGTCGTCGCGACCATGGGCGACGCCTACGCCGAGCTCGGCTCGCAGCGCGACAAGCTGCTCAGCGTGGTGCGCGACGAAGAAGAGCGCTTTGCGGTCACGCTCGACCGCGGCCTGGTGCATCTGGAAAGCGAGGTCGCGCGGTTCTCGGGCACGGGCACGACCGGCGAAGCCATTGCGGCAGGCGCGATTGGCACCGGCGCGGCTGCCGGCAAGCCCGGCGATCCGGCGCCCGCAGGCGCAAAGCTGCCCGGCGAAGTGGCCTTCCGTCTCTACGACACCTACGGCTTCCCGCTCGACATGACCGAAGACATCCTGCGCTCGCGCGGGATGACGGTGGATCGCGAAGGCTTCGAGGCCGCTCTGGAGGAGCAGCGCGAGCGCGCCCGCGGCGCGCAGTCGGCGCGCGGCGGCCAGCGCGATTACACGCTGCTGGTTGCGGCGGCGCGAGGGCGCGGAGCCCGGTTCGCCGGACCCTTCGCTACGACCGCGCGTTCGCAGGTGACCGCGCTCTGCAGCGGCGGCCAGTTGCTCGACGCGCTGAGCGAAGGCCAGGAGGGTGAGCTCGCCACCGCGCTGACGCCGTTCTACGGTGAATCGGGCGGCCAGGTCGGCGACAGCGGCGTGATCGAAGCTGCCGACGGCTCGCGGGCGCTGGTGCTGGACACGCAGAAGCCGGCCCCCGACGTCATCGTGCACCTGGTACGCGTCGAGCGCGGCCGCATCACGGTCGGCCAGGAAGTGGAACTTTGCATCGACGCCGAGCGCCGTCAGGCCATCCGTCTCAATCACTCGGCTACGCATCTGCTGCACGCGGCCCTGCGCCACCACCTCGGCACCGGAGTTCACCAGCAGGGATCGGCGGTCGATGCCGCGCGGCTGCGCTTCGACTTCAACAATGCCGGCCCGGTCGCCGACGAAACGCTCGCCGACGTCGAGACCGAAGTGAACGGAGCGATCCGTGCCAATCTCGAGGTTTCGGTCACCGAGATGCCCTACGACGACGCCATCGCCGCCGGCGCGATGGCGTTCTTCGGCGACAAGTACGGCGATGTCGTGCGCGTCGTGAAGATGGGCGACTACTCGATCGAACTGTGCGGCGGCACTCACGTCGCGCGCACCGGCGACATCGGCTTGTTGCGGGTCACTTCCGAGAGCGGGGTGGCGGCCGGGGTCAGGCGCATGGAAGCGACTACCGGCAGCGCGGCGCTGGCGCTGGTGCGGCGTCGCGACGACATCCTGCGCGAGATCGCGCTGCTGCTGCGCACCCGCGAAGAAGACGCGGTGGGTCGCATCGAGAAGCTGCTGTCCGAGCAGCGCGAACTCGAGAAGAAGCTGACGCGCGCCGCGCAGGGCCAGTCGCGCGACCTGGTTTCGGAACTCGGTGCCAGCGCCCGGCCGCTGCGCTCGGGCAAGGCGATCGTCGCGCGCGTGGAAGGCGTGGAAACGAAGGCGCTGCGAGCGCTCTCCGATCGTCTGCGCGAGAATCTCGGTTCCGGAGTCGTGGTGCTGGCGGCGCAGGACGACGGTGCCGTCTCGGTGCTGGTGGCGGTGACTCCCGACCAGACCGGGGTTTACAGCGCCAACGACGTCATTCGCCAGCTCGTGCCGTTGATCGACGGCCGCGGCGGCGGCAAAGCCGACTTCGCGCAGGCCGGCGGAAAGAATCCGGCGGGCATCGCGGCCCTCCTGGAGAAAGCCAACGAAATCCTCTGCTAGCCTCGAGTTCGCCGACTCGCGCCGACTGCACGAGCTGTTCGGCAGTCATGACGAGAACGTGCGCGCACTCGAAGACGCGCTGAAGGTCAGCGTCGCGATGACCAACGGAGGCCTGCGTATCGAGGGCGATGCGCACGAGGCCGAACTCGCCGGTCGCGTGCTGCGCGAACTCTACGACATGGCCGGTGAAGGTTCCGTGGTTGCGCCCGCCGACGTGCTGCGCGCGATCGAGATCCTCGGCGAGAGCCGCGGCGCCACGCTGGCGCAGGTGTTTCGCGAACCCGTCTACGTTTCGGCGCGCGGCAAGGAGATCGCTCCGAAGACCGCCAACCAGCGCCACTACGTCGAGGCGATGCGCTCGCACGACCTCACCTTCGCGATCGGGCCGGCCGGAACCGGCAAGACCTATCTGGCGATGGCGATGGCGGTGGCGGACTTCTTCCGCGGGCGTTTCTCGCGGATCATCCTGACCAGACCGGCGGTGGAAGCCGGCGAGAAGCTGGGCTTCCTCCCCGGCGATCTGGCCGAGAAGGTCAACCCGTACCTGCGCCCGCTCTACGACGCTCTCCACGACATGGTCAGCCTGGACAAGGCCCAGACCATGCTCGAGCGTGGAACCATCGAAGTGGCGCCGCTGGCGTTCATGCGCGGCCGTACGCTCAACAACGCGTTCGTGATCCTCGACGAAGCCCAGAACACCACGCGCGAACAGATGAAGATGTTTCTGACCCGGCTGGGCTTCGAGTCCAAAGCGGTGGTCACCGGCGACGTCACCCAGGTCGACCTGCCGAGCGAGTCGCACTCGGGACTGAGGGACGCGCGCCAGGTGCTCGCGTCGATCGACGGCATCGCGTTCGTCGAGTTCGACGACCGCGACGTCGTCCGTCATCCGCTCGTCAAGCAGATCATCAGTGCTTACGAGAAGTCCAAGCCGGCGCGCCCAGCCAAGAGTTGAGGCGCGCGGTCGCCCTAGCGCCGATGCCCGCAGAAATCATCGACGAGACCGAGTCCGCGCCGAGCGACGCGCCATCCGGTCGCAGCCGCGTGCAGTCTTTCCCAGCGGCCTCGGCGAGCGACGCGGCGAGCCCGCCTTTGGTACCGGTGGCCGAGGCGGTCATGGAGGTACTGCTCGAAGCGCTCGATCGCGCGGCAAGCGAAGTGGTGGTTGTCCTGGTCGGTGACGAGCGCATCCGCGAACTCAACCGCCAATGGCGGGGCAAGGATCAGCCTACTGACGTGCTGTCGTTCTCGCTGCTCGAAGGTGAGTCGATGGCGGGCGGCTCCGATCTGCTCGGCGACATCGTCGTTTCGGTCGAGACGCTCAGACGCCAGGCCCGCGAGGGGAACTGGAGCGACCAGGAGGAGCTGGCGCGCCTGCTGCTGCACGGCCTGTTGCACCTGCTCGGCTACGACCACGAACGTGAGGCCGACGAATCCGTCATGAAGGCTCAGGAAAGCCGGCTTGCGCGCGCACTGCTGGCGCGCGGTCTGGGGTGCGCGTGGGAAGAGGACCGGCAGTGAGCGATGCGCCCGCTTCGCTGAGGCGCATCGCGGCAGTGCTGGCATCGGGCGTCGCGTTGGCGCTGGCTTTTCCGGAGCTCGAAGCGTGGCCACTGGCGTGGGTGGCGTTGGTCCCGCTGCTGGTGGTTGCGCGCGGCGCTCGCCCGCGAGTCGCCGCCGGATACGGGTGGCTTTGCGGTCTGGTGTTCTTCCTGTCCTCGCTCTACTGGATTCCCGACACGGTCAGCAACTTCACGCGGATCTCGCCGCTGGTCGCCCACGGGCTGTGGGTGCTGATGTCGGCGGCGGCTGCCTACAGCTTCGCGCTGTTCGTGGTCGTGGTGGAGTGGTTGGCCGCCCGTGGCACCGGTCGCGTGGTGGCGGCGCCGCTGGTGTGGGTGGTCGTGGAATGGATGCGCACCTTCGTCATTGCGGGCTTTCCGTGGAACTCGCTCGGCTACTCGCAGATCGAGCAGGTCACGTTGGTGCAGATCGCCGACCTGACCAGCGTCTACGGGATTTCCGCCGCAATCATGCTCACCAACATCGCGAGTGCCGAGGCGTGGCTGTGGCGGCGTGGCGGCGCTGCCAGGGCTGGATCGCGAGGTGCCGCAAAGGGTGCGAGCCGCTTCGTGCTGATCGCGGCCGCCTCTCCGTTGCTGTTGTTCCTGTACGGAACGCTGCGTCTCGGAGATCTGCAAGCAAAGCCCTTCCAGGGTGGGCTGCGCGTGGGAGTGGTGCAGGGCAACATCCCGCAGGATCGCAAGTGGGACCAGGCGTTCCAGGACGAGATCCTGGCCAAGTACCTGCGGCTTTCGACTGATGCCGCCGACGCCGGCGCGCGGCTGATCGTGTGGCCCGAAGCCGCGCTGCCGTTCTATTTTCGCTACGACCCGCGCTCGCGCGCCTTGCTCGACTTCGCGCGCGATCGGCGGGTCGACCTGCTGGTCGGCTCGCCCGGCTACGAGTCTCGCGAGGGCGGCGAGCCGCAGTCGTTCAACCAGGCCTGGATGGTGACCGCCGATGGCGCGGTTCAGGGCCCCTACGACAAGATCCAACTGGTTCCGTTCGGCGAGTACATCCCGTTCCACGCTCTGCTGGGAACCGTAAAGATCGCGGCGGAGTCGATCGGCGAGTTCGGCCGCGGCACTCAGTACACGCTGTTCGAGACCGCTGCGCTGGAGCCGCCGCTGGCGCAAGGGGCGGCGTCGCAGCGGCCGGCCCGCTTCGGCACGCTGATCTGCTACGAAGGCATCTTCCCCGAGCTGACCCGCCAGTTTGCCGTGGCCGGCGCGGATTTCCTCGTCAACATCAGCAACGATGCCTGGTACGGCGACACCGCCGCGCCTCACCAGCACTTGTCGATGGCGGCGCTGCGGACGGTGGAGAACCGCATGCCGATGGTGCGCGCGACCAACACCGGAATCTCGGCCTTCATCACCGCCGAGGGACGCATGGGTCCGACCACCTCGCTGTTCGAAGACGACATCGTGGTCGAGACCATTCTCACCAGGCCGACCTGGGCTTTCTACCGCGCCTACGGAGACGTGTTCGTCTATCTCTGCGCGGCCGGCGTTGCGTTGCTGGCGCTCAGGCGACTGCGTCGGGCGTGAATTGCGAAGGGTCGGCGAGCGCCGGGGCCGGGCGGCGGCGTTGATCCGCCGCGCTTCTCGTGGGATGTTTCCCGAATGGGAGTGATGGAGCCCGAAGTTCGCGACCGAGGTACCGCCCTGCAGGAGAAGATCGATCTCCTCGGGCGGCGTCTTTGACGTCGCTGCGCTACGCCGTCGCTTTGAAGAACTAGACGCCCGCAGCCAGGACCCTTCGTTGTGGAGCAACCGCGACGCGGCTGGCCAGGTGCTGCGCGAGCGCTCGACGCTCCAATCCAAGATCGAACATTTCCAGAAGCTCGAGGGGGCCATCGCCGATGTCGGCGTCTACTTCGAGATGGCCGACGAGGGCGACCAGGAAGCGGCCGGCGAGCTGATGCGCCTGCTCGACGACTGCGAGAAACGCGTCGGCGAGCTCGAGATGCAGCAGATGCTGGCGGGTGAGTACGACCGCAGCAATGCGATCGTCGAGATCCGTCCGGGGGCCGGCGGTACCGAATCGCAGGACTGGGCCGAGATGCTGCTGCGCATGTACCTGCGCTGGGCCGAGCGTCACGACTTCGAGACCAAGCTGACCGAATACCAGCCCGGCGAAGGCGCGGGCATCAAGGTGGCCTCGCTGCTGGTCGAGGGCGAATACGCATACGGGTTCATGCGCGCCGAGGCCGGCATTCACCGGCTGGTGCGCATCTCTCCGTTCGACAACGCCGGGCGCCGCCACACGTCTTTCGCGTCGGTGATGGTGTGGCCCGAACTCGACGACACCATCGAAGTCGAGATCCGCGACGAAGATCTGCGCGTCGACACCTTCAGAGCCGGCGGGGCCGGTGGCCAGCACATCAACAAGACCGATTCGGCAGTGCGACTGACCCACGCTCCGACGGGCCTGGTCGTGAGTTGCCAGAACGAACGCTCGCAGCACAAGAACAAAGCGCTGGCGATGAAGATCCTGAAGGCACGGATCTACGAACTCGAGAGGATCAAGCAGGAACAGAAGATGGCCGACCTCGGCACCACCAAGGTCGAGGTCGGCTTCGGCAGTCAGATTCGCTCCTACGTGCTCGCCCCGTATCGGATGGTGAAAGACCTTCGCACCGGGGTCGAAACCGGCAACCCCGATGCCGTGCTCGACGGCGACATCGACCGCTTCATCATCGAATACCTGATGCAGTCCTCGCAGGGCACGGCCGCATCGCGCCCGGCCCCGCTTCGCTGAGCGGCAGAGCGTCTGCGAGGCACGCCGAAAGGCCGCCGCACCGTGGCGACGTCACTCGTAGATCGGGACGCCGAGTGCGCAAGCGCAACCTGGTGGGAGAGTACTTCTGGGCGCGCGGGTACTTTGTTTGGGCGGTTGGTCGGGGCGAGGCCGTGTTCCGAGAGTACATCCGACATCGGGAAAACCAGCACAAGCGCGCGGATCAACTACAACCGTTGCCACACGGCGCAACCTTCAGGAGGCTCACGGTTGGCGAGTTGCGGTAGCAGGAGCGCTGTGGCGTCGGCCGCACCGCAGCGCAGAGAGCGGCGGCTTCATGCCGGAAGGATTTGCAACTGCCACTCTCGGCGGTCAGCGCCGTTCGACAGTTCCGGCGCGTCCGTCGACGTGAACCAAGTCGCCGTCGCGAAGTTCCAGCGTTCCGTTCTGCACGCCGAGCACTGCGGGAATTCCGTATTCACGAGCGACGATCGCAGCGTGCGAGAGCGGGCCGCCGGTGTCGGCGACCACAGCGCTCGCAAGCGCGAACAGCGGTGTCCATGCGGGGTCGGTGAAGGGGCAGACCAGCACGGCGCCGGCGGGTGGGTCGTGGGCGCGGGACCGGTGTTCCTGTATCCGAGCGCCACGGATTCGGACCTCGGCGGCGAGAAGTGGGGCGTGGGACCGACGGCGGTGGTATTGCGCGAGCAAGGTGGCTGGACCGACGGCGCGCTGGTGAATCATCTCGAGTCGTTCGCCGGGGAGTCCCATCGTCGCCACGTCAGCGCGACCTTTCTGCAACCGTTTCCGGCGTACGCGTGCAAGACCTTCACGGCGCTGACGCTCGACTCGGCGGTCCACCCCGGTCGGGGCGGCCGTGATCCCCGGCCGCTATTGTGTTACGAGTCTTTCCGATGATGACCAGGAAGCGAAAACCCATCCTCGTTGCGGTCGGCCAGGTGGCGGGCTTCAGGGTCACCGGCTACCTGCTCGGACTGCGGTCGCTTCCGGGGTTCGTATTGCCGAGGGTTATTCGGGTACATTGAGGCCGCGTCATGGCGACCCGCGATGAAATCATTGCCATTCTGCATCGGCAGAAAGAGCTTCTCTGTCAGCGCTATCCAATCCGGCGCTTGGCGCTGTTCGGGTCATGGGCCCGAGGAGATGCCGGTCAAGCCAGCGACGTTGACGTTCTGGTAGAGATCGATGCTGCCGTTGGACTGCGCTTCGTGGATCTCGCCGAAGAACTCGAACGCGCCGTCGGACGGCCGGTGGATCTGGTTTCCCGAAGGGCGATCAAGCCTTCTCTGTGGGAGCGCATCGAACCCGAGTTGATCGATGCCTAGACGCGACGCCGATCTGTTGATTGAAGACATCACCGCGGCGATCCGCAAGATCGAGCAGTATACACGCGGGCAGGATCGCGAGGCTTTCCTCGGTGACGAGAAGACGATCGATGCGGTCGTGCGGAACTTGGAGGTTATTGGCGAGGCCGCTCGTCAAATGCCCGGAGAGTTCGTCATCTCACACCCAGAGGTCCCGTGGCCACGAATCGCCGGGCTACGTAACCGCATCGTTCACGAGTATTTCGGTCTGGATCTCGACATCATCTGGGAGATCATCGAAACGGATCTTCCGGAGCTAGCGTCTCGGCTGCCGTTGTCGTCAGTGCCCGCGGCGTGATTCCCGTAGCAGCCGGCGGTCCACCCCAGTCGGGGCGGCCGTGATCCCCGGCCGCTATTGTGTTACGAGTCTTTCCGATGATGACCAGCAAGCGAAAACCCATCCTCGTCGTCCACGGGCCCAATCTGAACATGCTCGGCAGCCGCGAGCCGGAGATCTACGGCACCGCCACGCTCGGCGACATCGACGCTTCGCTGGCGGCGCTGGCCACCGAGCTGGGCTGGCCGCTGGAGACGTTCCAGTCCAACGGCGAGGGCGACATCGTTACCCGCATCCAGCAGGCCGCCGGGCGCAACTCCGCCATCCTGATCAACCCGGGCGCCTACACCCACACCAGCGTGGCGATCCGCGACGCGGTCAGCGCCTGCGCGCTGCCGGTGGTCGAGTGTCATCTCTCCAACATTCATCGCCGCGAAGAGTTCCGTCACCGCTCGTTGATCGTCGATGTGGCGGTCGGTCAGGTGATGGGCTTCGGGGCGACCAGCTATCTGCTCGGACTGCGCGCGCTGGTCTCGGTTCTCGAACGCTCTTGACGCCGGCTCCCTCCACCAAGGAACTGCGCTCGGCGCTGCGCGCCGAGCTGGCGCGGTTCCCGCAACTGTCGTGGCGCCTTCAGGGGCTTGGCGGCGGCGCGCCGGCCTACGTGCTGTCGCGCCTGCTCGACGGGCTGGATCGCGCGACGCTGGTGGTCGTCGCCGACGAGAAGGCGGCCGAGGAACTGGTCGTCGAACTGCAGGCCTTCGCCGGCGAGACCGGCGACGACAGCTTCCTTGCCCGGCGCGTGCATCTGTTCGCCGCGCGCGAAGCGCCGCCGCTGGAGATGCTGTCGCCGTCATCCGAGGTCGAGGCAGCGCGCACCGCAACGCTGCACCGGCTGTGTCAGAG
>JACRCR010000070.1 GCA_016218925.1 Deltaproteobacteria bacterium
ATCCGACCTCGCCCGCAGCTATGCCAACGGAACCGGCGTGCCGCAGGACTATGCGCAGGCGCTGGCCTGGTATGGCAAGGCGGCCGCGCAGGGGCACCCGGGCGGTCAGGTCGGTCTCGGTAACATGTACTACGCGGGCCAAGGCGTGCAGCGCGACTACCAGGCGGCAGCGCAGTGGTGGCGCAAGGCGGAGCAACAGGGTGCTCCGGCCGCGCAGCGCGGCCTTGCGGTGATGTACGCGTCGGGCAGCGGGGTGAAGCAGAATCCGGCGCGCGCGGCGGTTCTGTATCGCAAGGCAGCGGATCAGGGCGATGCCGCTGCGCAGTACAACCTCGGCGTGATGTACGCCAACGGCACCGGCGTGACGCAATCGTTCGGCAGAGCTGCCAGGTGGTATCGCAAGGCCGCAGATCAGGGCGACGGCTCCGCGCAGTACAGCCTCGGTATCGCCTACGGGATGGGGCAGGGCGTGTCGAAGGACCTGGTGCAGTCCTACAAGTGGCTCGCGCTGGCGGCGGCAAACGGGCAGCAGAAAGCCGGCCCGGCCAGAGACGCGCTGACAGGCCGGATGACGGTGCAGCAGCTTGCCGAGGCGCAGAAGCTCGCGCGCGAGTGGAAGCCCAGCAGCCCGTGGTAGCGCGCCGCCACACGACAGTTCCCCGTAGCGACGCTGTCACGCAGCGCTGACCGACAACATCGCCAGCGCAGGCAACCGATCGCCGGCCCGCGCCGTCGCGCGCTCGCACCGCTGCCGAGCATTCATCCCCGCGGTCGCGTCCGGCGGCCGATCCGCTACCCGCCACGCCGCGCGCCACTGCCCGCACCGGCATCTCCCGTCCGCAGACCGGCATCTAATGGATGTCGCCCACTTGTTTCGCATGCGTATGATCGGTAAGGGGACCATGCGATGCCGTACGGTCGGAATCGCGGCCCACATGGCGGGGTGCGGCGCCGTGGCACGGAGGCTCTGAAGCAAAACATGCAGCCGATCATTCCAACCGATTGTTTTTACTACCTCATCTCCAGGGCGACGTTGACCGCGACCTCGGTCATCAAGCGCGAGCTGGCAGCCGCCGGAGTCGAGCAGGTCAGTCCCGCCTATCTCGGCGTTCTGATGACCTTGTGGAACGCCGATGGCCTCGGCGCCCTCGAACTGGGCCGCGGCGCCGGCGTCGAGCCTTCGACCGTCACCGGCCTTCTCGACCGAATGGAGCGCGACGGTCTGCTGGCGCGCCAGCCCGACCCCGACGACCGCCGCGCCCAGCGCATCTGCCTCACCGAACTCGGACAACGCCTGAGGCAACCTGTCCTCAGCGTCGTCGACGAGGTGCTGGGCAGGGCTACGAGCGGATTCTCCGAGCAAGAACTCTCCACCAGCAAGAACTTCCTGCGGCAGTTTCTCGCCAACATGCAGGAGGAAAGACGAGGGACCCATGGCCAACAGGGCTGACAGAATCGCCGGCTGCGATTTGGGAAAAGCGTCGGCGAGTTTCGTCGTCACGACGATCGACCAGCACGGGCGCGCCAGCGTCGAGAGCAGCGACTACCAGTTGCACGACGGCAAGCCGCTCGAACTCTTCAGGCGCTGGTACCGCGAGTACGACATTGCATCGTGCGCGGTGCTGGGCGCTACCGGCATCTACGCCGACGATCTGATAGCGCCGGCCTTGGTGCTGCCCGAGGACTCGTGCCAGGAAGCCGCGCTGGAACTCGACGGCGACCTTCAAGGACCACTCAATCTGGTCAGCATCGGCGCGCGCGGCTACGGGGTGCTCAGCCGCCGCGAAATAGGTGGGAACAACGGCAGCTCCAGGTACTTCTACCAGTATCTCGAGAACGACAAGTGTTCTTCGGGAGCCGGCGAGAACATCCAGAAGATGGCCGCGCGCTTCGGACTCGCCATCGAGCAAGCCGACGAGCTGGCGAGCCGCGCGAAAGGTCTGATCCCGATCACCGCGCGCTGCTCGGTTTTCGCCAAGAGCGAGATGACCCACTTCGCCAATCAGGGAAAGCCGACCAGCGATCTGTTCAACGGCTATTTCGCCTCGGTGGCGCGCAACACCTACTCGCTGCTGGCACGCAACCGCGTCGACGGCCCGGTCTACATGATCGGCGGCTGCGCGCAGATCGACTCTCTGCGGCGCGCCTTCGAAGCGCTGCTCGGACACGAGCTGAGTTTCCCGCGCAACCCACTGATATTCGAAGCACTGGGAGCGGCGGCGCTGGCCGCGCGGCAGGTAGGCGGCCACACCCGCGACGCGTTGCCTTCGGATCCCGGCGACATGATCCACGCCACCAAGAAGCGTTTCGCGGTGCTGGAGCGGGCATCCAACTACCGGGAGCGTGTGATGCTGATGACGGCCTCCGACCCTGCGGCCGATATCGCAGGAGTTCCTACCGTGCTCGGTCTGGATCTGGGATCGACCGGTGCCAAAGCGGTACTGACATCGCTGGCCACCGGAGAAGCGGTGCTCGACGTCTACGATCGAACCAAAGGCAACCCGGTCGATGCCGCGCGCCGTCTGATCGGCGCCGTGCTCGAGCGCGGCGGCGCCGACGTGCGCGCGATCGGCGTCACCGGCTCGGGACGCGAAGCGGTGGCGACCTTGCTGCGCGCGGTGTTCCCGCAAGACGATCGCGTCATGGTCTTGAACGAGATCGTCGCGCACGCCACCGCCGCGATCCGCTGCGACAGCGAGGCGGGCGCCGATCTGTCGGTGATCGAGATTGGCGGCCAGGACGCAAAGTACATCCGCGTGCAGGGCGGCCGCATCGTCGACAGCGACATGAACAAGGCGTGCAGTGCCGGTACCGGCTCCTTCCTCGAGGAACAGGCCGCGTTCTACGACGTCGCCGACATCGATGACTTCACCGCGCTGGCCTCGGCCGCGAAGCGTCCTCCCGATCTCGGTCTGATGTGCACCGTGTACGTTGCCGAAGCTGCGTCGGAGGCTCTCAAGGAGGGCTTTGAACTCGGCGATCTGTTCGCCGGCTTCCAGTACTCGGTCATCCACAACTACCTGAGCCGCGTGATGGGGCAGCGCACGCTCGGCAGGCGGATCTTCTTCCAGGGCAAGCCGGCTTCGAATCCGTCGCTGGCCTGGACGCTGGCGGCGGTCTCGGGCCGCGAGATCGTGGTTCCGCCCAATCCCGGCGCGATGGGCGCATGGGGGATCGGACTGTGCGTCAGCCAGCAACTCGGCGCCGAGGCACTGTCGAGCGCGGAGAGTCTGGATCTGCAAGCCGTGCTCGATGCGCAGATCACCGAGCGATCGGAGTTCCAGTGCAGGGACTCGGAGTGTCAGACCTTGTGTCCGATCGAGCGCACGACGATCTCGGTCGGCGGCGAAACCAGAGTCGCCATCTCTGGCGGCGCCTGTCCCAAGTTCGAAGTCTCCACCAGGAACCGTCCCAAGCTCGACAAGCTCGCGCCCAATCCGTTCGAAGCCAGAAGCGATCTGATCGCGAGCTACCTGACCGAGATCGAAGGCGCACCGATCGTGGCGATTCCGCAGGCCGGAGCGGTAGACGGCCACATCCCGTGGCTTGCCACGCTGGTTCGTGAACTGGGGTTCTCGCCGCGGCTGCTGCGCTCCGATTCCCGCTCGCTGGCCGTCGGCGAACAGATGTGCAACAGCTTCGACTCTTGCGGGCCGGCCAAGATCACGCACGCGATCTGTGACACCGACGCGCGCTGGCTGCTGTTCCCGAAGATCTTCAACATCGCCGACCCGAGCGGCTACGGCGGTCAGACCTGCGTGACCGAGCAGGCGATGCCCGAGATCATCGAGCAGTCGCTGAAGGCACGCGGCAAGTCGGTTACGGTGCTGCGCCCGCGCCTGGCGTTCGACGAAGGGCTGGCAAGTCCCAAGCTCGTCGAAAACCTCGCATCGACGGTGCGGGCCCTGGGCGCCGACGCCGGCAAGCTCGAGCGCGCGGTGGCCAAAGCGGCCGCCGCTCAGCAGCAGTACGAACGGGAGCTGAAGCGCATCGGCGATGAGGCTCTCGCCTATGCCAGAGCCAACTCGCTGCCGGCGGTGCTGGTGTGCGGCCAGCTTCACGTCGTCCACGATCGCGCGATCAACGCGTCGATTCCGCTGCTGCTGCGCGAGAACGGCGCGATGGCGATTCCGGTCGATTGTTTTCCCGTCGACCGCGAGATCCCGCGGATGAAGAAGGTGTACTGGGGCGACGCCAACCGTCTGATGCGCGCCGCCCAGCAGGCCCGCCTGATGGGCGACGTCTTCCCGCTGCTGATCTGCTCGTTCGGCTGCGGCCCCGGCTCGTTCACCGAGCAGGTCTTCCAGTCGTTGCTGGAAGGCTATCCGCACAGCATCCTCGAAAGCGACGGACACGGCGGTACCGCGGGCTTCGTCACGCGCATCCAGATCTTCCTGCAGTCGGTGCGGCAGTTCCTCGGTGAAGACGGCGCCTATCCGGTGCCCGACAACTCGCGTCTGCTCACCCACGTTGGACCTACTGCGCGCACCGGCCCGTACATGGATCCGGCCGTGCGCTACGTGTTCCTGAGCGCGGCCGACTTCTTCGGCGACGTCTTCGCGGCCGCCTATCGTGCGTTCGGCTACGACGCGGTGGCCGCGCCCGCGATCACCAAGGAGAGCTACGCGTGTGGCAAGCGCGACTGCTCGGGCAAGGAATGCATGTCCTACCAGATGGTGTGGGGGTCGTTCCGCGCCTATCTGGAGGAGAACCCGCCGGCCAAGGAAACCCGTCTCGTACAGATCAGCGGACAGATGTGCCGCGCCGGTCTCTTCGACGTCAAGGACAAGATATCGATCGATGCGATGGGACTGGGTGAACTGGTCAAGGTCACCGGCCTGCGGATCTCGGGCGGTCCGGTGATGACGATGATCCTGTGGTCGGGGCTGGCGGCGCTCGACATCATCCGCCAACTTCACGTCTATCATCTGGGCTCGAACGGCAATCACGCCAGCGCCGATGCGTTGCTGGCCGGCTACGGCAAGCAGGTAATCGCCGTCATCGAGCGACCGATGCCCGAGGGATGGGCGAGAGTGCGCGACCTGCGCGCGCGCTGGGTGGCGCTGACTTCGATCTTGAAAGATGCCTCCGAGACTTTCGGCCGAGTGGGGGACTCACGAGCAGCGGAGCACGACTTCCGCACGGTGTTCGTCTCCGGCGACATCCTGACCAAGGGCAACGACTTCGCCAACGACCACCTGTACTACCGGATGAGCGAGCGGGGTCTGCGCGTAGTGGTCGAGCCGACCTGCGATTTCCTCGACTATCTGGTGCGCCGCCAGCCGCACCTGCTGTTCGGCAGAGGTGGCAACCCGCGGCAGATGATGGCGTACCGCGCCAACATGATCTTCATCCGCAAGCGCTTCTACGCCGCGGTGCGCAAGCGACACGCCTGGCTGCCGATGCCGGACGTGGCGGCGGCGCTGGCGAAGAGCGAAACGTTGATCGATACCGCCACCGTGGGCGGCGCCGCGGTCGCGATCGGCAGCGTGCTGCACCATTGGGACACGCGGCGCTACGACGGTGTGGTGATGGCCGCGTGCTGGGGCTGCGACAACGCGCTGGTGGAAGAGAGCCTGCTGCGTCACCGCAAGGAGATCCCGTTCCTGTTCTACTACGACGACGGCACTCCGATGGACGAGCGACGCGTGAGCAGCTTCGCGTTCAGGTTGCGCGGCAGTCCGCGCACAGGGGAGATGCGCGCGCTCTCCGCGTAGAGCCGGCGCCGCCTCAGCGCGTGGAGCCGGCGCCGCCTCAGCGCGTAGCGCGGCCGCCGCCTCAGCGCGGCACCAGCGCGACCGCACGCAGCGGCCCGCCCGAGCCGCCCTTGATCATCATCGGCAGGGCCAGCATCAGCGCGCCCTTGGCCGGAACCTTGTCGAGACCGGTCAGGTTCTCGAAGCCCGGGACGTTGGCGCGGGCGACCAGCCGGTGCACCGGAAAGTCGCTCGACTTGCCGATGTCGATCGAAGCGGTGTCGATGCCGATCGCGACCACTCCGCGTTGCTCGACCAGCAGGCGTACCGCTTCGGCGCCGAAGCTCGGAAAGTGCAGGTTGCCGGCTTCACCGGGCGTGTCGTCTCCGAGGTACGCCATGCGATCGGGCCAGCGCGAACTCCAGCCGGTACACGCCACGACGATGCTGCCGCGACGGATGGGACCGTTGCGGGCTTCGTAGGTGACGATGTCGGTGAGCGCGACTTCGTAGTCGGCATTGCCGCCAGCGGCGAGCGTGACGTCGAGCACGGCCAGCGGCGCGATCAGATGCTCGAGCGGGATCTGCTCGGCGGCCTGTCCGCTCTCGGAAAAATGCAGCGGTGCGTCCATGTGGGTGCCGCCGTGCTCGGGCGCCTGAAAGGCTTCGGCGGCGTAGAAGTAGCCCTTGTCGGTCACGCCGCGTGACAGCGACATCAGTGTGAAGCCGGATTGCCCGGTGGGCCAGTAAACGGTCTCGCCATCGAACGGGTGGGTGAGGTCCACCATCCGGTAACGGGCGAGGTCGATGGCCTGCGCGTCGGCACTGGCAGGACCGATGGCCAGCGTCGCGAGCAGCAGGGCGGTCGCGAGCATGCGGCTCACTGCGCGAGCGTTGTGCGAAGAAAAGGGCGACGAGCAGTGCGTGTGTTTCATACCCGCCATGATGCGCGGTCGCTGTTGCTCTTTCCAGGGCGGCAGGTAAGGACCGACCCGACCGACCCGACCCGCCAAGAGGTAGCAGCGATGGACTTCGAGATCCCTTCCGACATCCGCACCAAGCTCGCCGAGCTCGACGACTTCATAGAGCGTGAGATGAGGCCGCTCGAGCGCGAGCACATGCAGTTCTTCGACCACCGCCGCGAGTGGGCGCGCACCGACTGGGAGAACGACGGGCAGCCCGCCCGGCAGTGGGAAGAGTTGCTGGCGGAGATGCGCCGTCGCGCCGACCGCGCCGGCCACCTTCGCTTCGCACTGCCCAGGGCCTTGGGCGGACAGGACGGTTCCAATCTGGCGATGGCGATGATTCGCGAGCATCTGGCGGCCAAGGGCCTGGGTCTGCACAACGACCTGCAAAGCGAGAGCTCGATCGTCGGGAACTTCCCGGTGGTTCACATGATCGACGCGCTGGGCACGCCGGCGCAGAAGCGCGAGTTCCTCGAAGACATGATCACCGAGAAGAAACGCGTCGCGTTCGGCCTGACCGAGCCCGATCACGGCTCGGACGCCACCTGGCTGGAAACCACAGCGCGCCGTGAAGGTGACGACTGGGTGATAAACGGCGCCAAGCGCTTCAACACCGGGCTCCACAACGCCACCCACGATCTGATCTTCGCGCGCACCGGGGGGCAGCACGGAAAACCGGCCGGCATTACCTGCTTCGTGGTTCCCACCGATGCGCCGGGCTTCAAGGTCGACTTCATGTGGTGGACCTTCAACATGCCTTCGGACCACGCCGAGGTGACGCTCTCGGACGTGCGCGTGTCGGCTTCGGATGTCCTGCACGTAGAGGGCGAAGGCATGGTTGCCGCCCAGCACTTCCTTCACGAGAACCGCATCCGCCAGGCGGCATCGAGCCTCGGCGCAGCCCAGTACTGCATCGACGAATCGGTCAGGTACGCGCGCGAGCGCAAGACCTGGGGCAAGCCGCTGGCAGTCAACCAGGCCATTCAGTGGCCGCTGGTCGAGCTTCAGACCGAATGCGAGATGGTGCGCGGGTTGGTCTACAAGACCGCCTGGCTACTCGACCGCGGCGGCCACATGCAGGCCACGTCGATGGTGTCGATGGCCAACTACCGCGCCAACCGTCTGGTGTGCCAGGCGGCCGATCAGGCCATCCAGGTGCACGGCGGCGTCGGGTATTCGCGCCACAAGCCCTTCGAGCACATCTACCGCCATCACCGCCGCTACCGCATCACGGAGGGCTCCGAGGAGATCCAGATGCGGCGCGTGGCCGGCCAGATGTTCGGGTTCTCGCGGGCCAGGTAGCGGTTGGCGCCGCAGCCCCGGACCGAGGCGGGCGCTCGCCACGTGCGGCCCGCCCCGGAGGCGGGCGCGGGGCGCAATCGAAACGAAAGAAGAATCAGGTCCTTGCGGCCGGCAGGGCGTTGACGTAGCTGCAACCAAAGGCGAAGCGGCTGCTCGCCATTGCGGTAGCAAAGTCTGCCGCGGCGGTGGTTTGTAGAATTGCGATGGGACGGACGCCTCGATCAGAGTCGGGAGAAGATGCGGGAACCGGCGGGGTCTCGGTCGCGGCCGACCATTCGCAGCGGCTCGCCGGGGCGCTCGATGACCGGCGTGCGGTCGAGGACCTGCTCACCGGGATCTTGACGCGTTTCGCGCGTTTGCCGGGCGAGAGTCTCGACGAGGGTGTTCGCGAGGCGCTTGGAGAGGTCGGTGAGTTCCTCCGCGCCGACCGCGCGCGAATCCTGGTCTTTTGCGCCGACGGGGCGACTTTCGAGAATACCCACGACTGGTGTGCGGCCGGTGTAGACATTCCGCCGGGTCACGCGCGAGTGCGTGACATTGCCGAATTTCCGTGGATCTACGCGCGGCTGGCACGCGGAGAGACCGTGCACCTGGAATCGGTGAGCCGCCTGCCACCCGAGGCTGCCGCGGAGAAGACCGCGCTGGAACTTCGCGGGGTGCGGTCGGCGTTGTTCCAGCCGATCGTGGTCGGAGCGCAACTGCTCGGCGCCGCACAGTGGGAATGGGTCCGCGGCGAGACCTCATGGAGCGAAGAAGGCCTGCGGCTGTTCTCGATCATCACTCAGGTGATCGCCGGCGCGATGGCCCGCAAGCTGTCGCAGCAGGAACTGCGCGCGTCGGAAGAGAAATTCCGCGGCCTCGTCGAGCACATCAACGAGATCATCTACTCACTGGACGCCAACGGTATCATCACCTACGTCAGTCCGGCGGTCGAGCGAGCGGCAGGCTACACGCCGCCTGAAGTGATCGGTCACTCGTTCCTGGAGTACATCCACCCTGACGACCAGCCGGCTCTGCTGGAGAGCTACCTCGAGGTACTGGCTGGTCGCTACGGCCCTTCGGAGTATCGGGTTTTCGACAAGTCCGGGCAGGTCCGCTGGGTCCGCAGTACCAGCCGTCTGATCCACGAACACGGCGAGGTCGTCGGCCTGCGTGCAGTGTTGATGGACATCACCGAACGCAAGCAGGTCGAGGTGGCCATCGAGCAGGGTGAACGTCGCTGGCGCTCGCTGATCGAGCACAGCAGCGACGGGATCGTGCTCTTCGACGTTCACGACGTGATCCTGTACGCGAGTCCCGGTGCGCTCAAGGTGGTCGGACTCAGTGCGCACGAACTGGTAGGTCGCCGCGGCGCCGACTTCGTTCATCCCGACGACAGGAGAGCCCTGGTAGCGGCGATGGCCGCGGCGGTCATGGTCCCGGGAGCGTCTTTCACGAACACGATGCGCCTGCGCCACCGCGATGGGACTTGGCGCTGGGTGGAGTCGGTGGCGACCAATCTCCTCGATGACCCGAGCGTGGCGGCGGTCGTAGCCAACTACCACGACATCACCGACAGTCGCCGCGCGGCCGAAGAGATAGCGGCTCTCAACCAGACCCTCGAGCGCAGGGTGGCCGAACGTACCGCTGAGCTCGCCACCGCCAACACCGAACTCGAGTCGTTCAGCTATTCGGTCTCGCACGACCTTCGAGCGCCGCTGCGCAACATCGATGCCTGGAGCATGGTGCTGCTCGAGGAGCATCGCGATCAACTGCGCCCGGAAGGTCGCGAAATGCTCACGCGCATTCGCCGGTCGGTGCACCGGATGGGGCGCCTGATCGATGACCTGCTGGGTCTGTCGCGCGTGAGCCGTGCCAAGCTGCGACGCGAGCCGGTCGATCTGAGCGCGCTGGCGCGCGCGGTGGTCGCCGAGCTGCGCCACGTCGAACCGGATCGCGTGGTCGAATTCGTGATCGCCGCCGACGCGGTCGGCGTAGGCGACCCGGGGCTGCTGCGCGTGGTGCTGGAGAACCTGCTCGGCAACGCGTGGAAGTTTACCGGCAAGTGTACGCAAGCGCGTATCGAATTCGGGCGCAGCGCCTCGGAAAGCGCCGGCGAGGGACCGGTCTTCTTCGTCAAGGACAACGGCGCCGGCTTCGACATGCGCTTTGTCGCCAAGCTCTTCGGCGCTTTCCAGCGCCTGCACGGCGTAGCCGAATTTCCCGGTACCGGTATTGGCTTGGCCACAGTGCAACGCATCGTGGCGCGGCACGGCGGCCGCGTCTGGGCCGAGTCGGCGCCAGGGGAGGGTGCGGCGTTCTATTTCACGCTGCGGCGGGAGCCCTCTTCGCCTGAGCGTCGCGGCTATCTCTGAAGTACGATGCGCGCTATCGGCGCTGATCTTCTTGCCTGGTCAGCGGTACGAAGGACACCGGCAGTACCGCACGTTCATCGACGCGGCCGTCGTCGTTCTTGGTCAGCACCACCAGCACCTGAATGCCGCGACCGCTCTCGACCGGCGCCACCAGACGTCCGCCCACTGCGAGTTGCTCGATCAATGCCGGCGGAATCGCCCGGCCGGCGGCGGTGACGATGATGGCGTCGTAGGGGGCGTGCTCGGGCCATCCTTGGTGGCCGTCGCCGGCGCGGACTTCGACGTTGTCGTAGCCGAGGCGCGACAGCGTTGCCGCGGCGCGCTCGGCCAGCGGCGCGACGATCTCGATCGAATAGACCCTGGCGGCCAGCTCGGCCAGCACCGCGGCCTGGTAGCCTGAGCCGGTGCCGACTTCGAGCACCACGCTTTCGGGAGCGAGTGCGAGCAGATCGGTCATCAGCGCGACGATGTAGGGCTGCGAGATCGTCTGCGCGTAGCCGATCGGCAGCGGCGCGTTGACGTAGGCACTGCTTCGTTCGTCGGCCGGCACGAACTCGTGGCGGGGCACCGTGGCGATGGCGTCGAGCACTCGCGCGTCGAGAGTCTTCTTGCCGGTGTAGCTGGCGGTATCGCGCACCTCGGCCTGGATGCGCGAGATCAGCGCGAGTCGCTCGCGTTCGTAGGAGCGGGCGCCGAGGCGAAGGCGAGAGGAGGGCGCGACCTTTGCGGGTCTGACCAGCGGCCAGGTTCCGAACGTGAGCGTCCCGTCCAGCAATTGTTCCCAGAGCCGGTCGAGCTGCGCGAGATTGCGCCGGCAGATCGCTTCGGCGTCGGCGCGTACGCAGGCGAGGTTGCCGCCGGCCACGCGCACGCGAAGGGCGGCGACGGCAGGGTCGGTGATCGGGTGGCCGATGCGGCTTGCCAGCAGGCACTGGGCCTGCGAGATCGCCGGTACGCTGCGCACCAGGTCGTCGGCGAGCAGGAAGGCGGCGAGGTTGTAGAGCTTGCCGACGTGGGTGATCGGGTTCTTGCCGGCCAGCGACTCCATCGTCATCGGGCGCGACGGCGTGATCAGTCCGTTGGCGCGATTGCCGCGCCCCGCCTCGCCGTCGTCGCCGGCTTCGGCCGAGGTTCCGGTGACGGTCAGGTACAGCGAGTCGTCGCTGTCTCCGTCGGCCACGTTGACGCCGACTTCAACCTGGCCGTCGAAGCGCGCGCGCGCCAGCTCGAGCAAGTGCTCGCGCAGCATCTCTTTGGAACGACGGTACGCGCCGGCGTCGGCGAGGAATCGGTCGACGAACGCGCACGCGACGGTCAGTTGCAGCGCGCGGCGGCAGCGGATCGCCAGGATCTTGGTGTCTTCGCCGTGTTCGGGATGCGCGGCGCGCCACTGCGGCGCGCGCATCTCGCCGTCCAGATCGAGCACCAGGCGCTCCACTGGCGAGAGCGGAGAGTAGCCGACGCCGATCGAGGTGTCGTTGGCCAGCGGCGCCGCGCCGGCTCCGCGCGCGAACAGCGATTGCAGGTCGGCCGAGCCGGGTCGCACCAGCGTGTGGATGCGCACGTGCGCTGCGCTGTCGAAGGCGTGCAGGGTGGCGTTCAGCCACGTGCGGGAAGTCTGCTCGGCGATCTGTTCCAGTGGGATCTCGCTGTCGCCTACGCGCGAGACGGCTCTGCCGGATAGAAAGATCTCGATCGGCGCGGTCACTTCGCCGCCGCCGAAGCGTGTCCTGCTCTGTCCACCGACCAGCAGCACTTTGTCGACGTTGTGGTGCAGCACGCGGCCTGCGCGCTCGCGGTAGGCGCGACTAAGAGCCAGGCTGAACTGCTCGGCCAGGCTGTCACAGATCGTGTCGGGATGGCCGATGCCCTTGCGCTCGACGACTTCGACCGCGCGCTCGGCGGCTCCCTTCCCGGTCAGCGCCTCCAGCTCGATCTTCACGCCGGCATTGTTGCCCCATCGGCGGCGAAAAGAGGAACGCCGGGCCAGTTCCGCGGCCAGCTCTTCGGCCGCCGTCGTGTAGTCGCTGCGCGCGCCGCGGCTGGAACCGCAGAAGACGCACAGGCGGCGCACGGGAGTTGGAGTTTCCGCCACGGCAGGATCCGGAGCGGAGCGCATCGCTACGCGCTGCTTCCCGCGCGTGCGGGATTGCGGCGATCCGGGCTCGGAATCAACTGCGTGCGTCGCGCTGCGGCGTCAGGTGTTCAAGCCAGCGGACAGTTCAACGCAACCGCCAGACCCACCGCCTTCTGCAGACTCAGCAGCGCGTCGGTCGCCGTGGTTGCACCGCTGCCGTCCACGTCGCATACGCGCACGTCGCAGGTGGCCGCTGTCACGGCGCTTCGGAGCGCGAACAGAGCATCCGCGGTCGTCGGTAGCTCACCCGGCGAGTTCGTCGGCTGGCCACACGGCAAGAGCGCGCAAAGGTCGTCGCAGTAGTCGCCGTAGGCGAACACGGTGTCTCCCGCGTCACACTGCTCCGGTTCTGCGACCACCCCGTTCCCGCAATAGCCGCCGACGCATTCGCTGGACGGGAATACGACGGGACTCGACCCCCAGCACAGGATCGAGCCGTCGAGGCTGATGCCACAATTGTACCTGTCTCCCGCCGCAATCCGCGTGAAAGTTCCCGCGGGCGGCGTGGCGTCACTATGGTACGTGTATCCCCAGCATACGGCCGAGCCGTCGCTATTGATGCCGCAGGTGTGGAAGCCTCCCGCGGCAAGCTGCGTGAAGCTCCCTGCCGGCGATGCGGTTTGGCCGTAGTGGTTGCTACCCCAGCACACGACGGACCCGCCAGGCTTGATGCCGCAGCTATGAACCTGTCCCGCCCCAACCTGCGTGAACGTACCAGCGGGCGGTGCGGCCTGGCCATCATCGTTCTGGCCCCAGCACGCGACGGAGCCGTCGGATGCGAGGCCGCAGGTGTGGAGAGATCCCGCCGCGAGCTGTGTGAAGGATCCTGCAGGCGGCGCGGCCTGTCCCCGGGAGTTCGATCCCCAACACGTGACCGAGCCGTCGAGCCCGATGCCGCAGGTGTGAAGCAATCCCGCCGTAACCTGCGTGAATGGACCGGCCGGTGGTGTGGCCTGGCCGTATTCGTCCTCTCCCCAACACACGACAGAGCGGTCGGGATCGATGCCGCAGGTGTGAAACGCTCCTGCCGCGACTTGCGTGAACGCTGCCGCCGGCGGCGCGGCTTGGCCCGTGTAGGAGCCCGACCAGCCCAGGTTGCTCCCCCAACACACGACCGAGTCGTCGGGTCGTAGGCTGCACACGTGTCCTCCGCCCTCGCGTTCGCGCGCGACAGGTTCCTGTAGGCGCAGCCTGCCGCGCACCGCGAGGCGATCACGGTCGGCGCAGTGTTCGCTCGCGCGCTTCTACTCGACGTAGCCGAACGACCGCAGTTCTTGTTCCTGTTCCGGGGATGGAGTCGCCCCGAGCTCCCGGTCGCCACCCTCCGCGCCGCCTTCGTCGTCATCGCGCCGCGACGTAGCCGCCGGCGGGTGCATTCGCGCCCACCCGTCGAGCGTGCGCTCGAGATCGGCAGCCTCCGTCGCCGGAAGCGGACGCGTCTCGCCCGGATCCGCGTCGAGGCGGAAGTACTCTTCGCGTCGCTGCGACAGGCAGTCGATCAGTTTGCGACTTGCGGTCGTGATCGCGCGGAGGTGGCCGAGGCCGCCTCCCTTCTCGCCGCGTTCGGTCTCGCTGATCACTGCTTCCTCTGGGACCTCTCTACCGAGGGCCGCGGCGAGCAGCGATGTGGCCGCGAACGAATGTGCTGCGATCCCGACGAGGTCCATGATCGTGGGCGCCACCGTCACCGAGGCCGAAACCAGACCCGCGATGCGACGCGGTGCCAGCCCGGGAGCTTTGATCATCAACGGTACGTGCAAGACCTCGCGGTACAAGGTCGAGAGGTGGAAACAGCGGCCGTGTTCGAGGAACTCCTCACCGTGGTCCGACAGCAGCACAACCACCGTCCGGCCCGAGAGTCCGCGGCGCTCGATCTCGGCCAGGATCTTTCCGACGTAGCGATCCGCACGGTGGATCGCAGCGTCGTACGCGTCCAGGAAAGGCCTCACACGCGCGACCGGTCCGGTCTTTCTGCAAATCTTGCGCAGTCCTTTCCTCGGCGTCTGTTTGTCGGCTCCCACCGCCAGGCGGTCGATCGGATCGCTCGCGTACGGCGTGTGGGCTTCGTAGCCGTGCAGGAACAAGAAGAACTTCGCCTGCTGGTTGCCGTCGAGCCAAAACATCGCGTCCTGGAAGTTGTCGCGGAAGAGTCTGCCGTTGGAGCGATACAGGTCGAATCCGCGGTCGAAACCGTACTCCTCGCCAACGTTCATCCCGCCGACGAATGCCGCGGTGGCGTAACCGTTCTGATGCAACAGCGAAGCCAACGTCGGGACCTTGTCGTCCAGTCGGCCGCGATCCGCCAGCGCGACGTAACCGTGCTGGCGCGGGTGCAGTCCGGTGAAAATCGACATGTGCGCCGCGCGCGTCCAGGAGGACTGGGCAATGGCGTTCTCGAACAAGACCGCGTCGCCGGCCAGAGCGTCGATAGCCGGAGTCGTCGGCCTGTCGTATCCGTAGGCGTGAACGTGGTCGGCTCGCAGCGTGTCAACCGAGATCAAGATGATGTTGCAGTCGCGACAGGCGTAGCGCGGCGGCGCGGAATGCCACGCACGGCAGCCCTGCACCTCCGTTTCGACCGCAAGCACCGCGAGCAGCGCCGCCGCGGCCGGCCGCGCCGCGCACAGACGCCGGAAGGTGCGGAAGCACTCCCGCAAGTCAGGTCCCGCAGAGAACTCTTCTCTCTGTCCGCTTGCAGGCGAGCGGTCGCGCCGTCGTGCATTCGTCGATGGTGGGATCCTCGCCCGACAGCAGCGACAACCCCAGAAGCGGCGCGTCGTAGATGCGTGCGAAGTCCGCACCTCGTCCCTTTATTCGCAATACGACAGTGTCGTCGCGTCCAGGTCTTCGCAGAACATCGACGATGCCACGGGCGCCGGGTACTTTCCCGTCGCGATCCACGAAACGGTAGACGCCCGGATGCGGCCCGGTGAAGTTCTCGGCAGCAATGGTCGCGTCGAAAACAAATGATCCGCTGTCTCGGTACAGACGCACGCGCAGGCCGGTCGTGGTGAGCGGTTGTGTGGCCATCGCCGCCGGAATCTTGACGATCGCCATCCAGGCGTCGCCTCCTGCCGCACCTGTCGGTGTGATCCTCAGCCTTCCAGCCGACGCCGCGCGAACGTCGGAGGCGATGCAGGTACTCCGGTAATAGTAATAGTTGCAGCGCCCGGTCGAGGTGCACAGATCTCCGTCTTCGCACGCGACGTAGTGAGTTAACGCGTTCACGCAATCCCTGGTTACGTTACAAAGATCGCTCGTACAGACGTTGCCGTCATCGCAGGCGCCGTCGTCGGCGGTGTGGGTGCAGGCGCCGCCCACGCAGGCGTCGATGGAGCACGCGACACCGTCATCACAATTGCTGCGGTGCTCGCACGAGTGGGTCGTCGAATTGCAGGTATCGAGGGTGCAACCGTCGCCGTCGTCGCACAGCGGCACCGCGGGATAGGAAGGGCTCTGCGACAGACAACCTTCGTCCTGGCAATCGGCCGTGCAGCCGTCGCCGCTCGAGGTGTTGCCATCGTCGCAGCTCTCGCCGGTTTCACGGCGTCCGTCGCCGCAGATCGGGCAGGACGCCCAGGTCCAGTCGTGCGGCTGCAAGGTCGGCGGCGGATCGATCGTACCCTCCAGCACTGGCGGACTGCTGCGCCGATAGGAGATGGTCGTGGTCATCGAGGGAAGCCCGAGGATCTGGCTGCCGGCCTGCGCAACGAAGCTTTCCTCCGCCGAGAAGTCATTGGTACCTCCGGCGTACTGTCCACGAGCGCTGCGCTGGTCGATCAGCGCGCTGTTCTCCAACGTGATGCTACAAGCGTTTCCTCGCACCTCTGATCCTCCGCCGCCGTCACCGGCAAGCAGAGTGCCGCTCAGGGTGATGTCCCCACTGTAGATGTCGATCTCCCCTCCGTACCCGTACGACGTCTCGCCATCGTAGCGGCTTCGGCGCGCTCGAACGTCGATCCCTCCGCGAACGGCAATTCGTTTCCGCGAGGCGCCACCGGAGTTGTCGAAACGGACCTCCCCACTGTGGTCTCCGCGCGCCGACAGCAACGCGTTCGCACCGATCGCGATGTCGCCGCCGGTATAGATCTTGGCGGTGCCGCCTCCGCTCGACGGGCCCGAGCCGTCGAGATGGATTGTACCGTCGAGCAGGAAATCGCCGCCGATCCTTGCCTTGAAGTAGCCGCCATCGGGCACCCCGTCGCCGCCGTAGGTGAACGGGCTGTTCGCTTCGATCGCCGTCCCCTCGGCGATGCGGACGTCGCCGAGGGCTTCGATACGCGAATAGCCGCCGCCGCCGGCGTCCCAGTGGCGATACATGGCCAAACCATGCCCGCCGTTCGAGGAAACCAGGGTCTGATCGCTTCCGTCTTCCGGAACGTCGATCACGATGTCGCGTCCTGCGGTCAGGCTGAGCCATCCCCCGTTCCCTTCCAGAGAGAGTGGCGCAGAGTCCAGCGCGAGGTCCGCTCGAACCACGATGTCACGTCCTGCCTGCACGTCGAGGTCTCCGCCGTAATCTCCGTGACTCAGGTCCACGGGACCTGTGAACGTCACATCGACACCGGCTTTCAGCGACAATAGTCCGGGGTTTCCGTCAGTTTCCCCGTAACTGCCTCTTGCCTTGCGCCCTGCCAGATCGAGTTTCGCCGCAACGACAATCGAACCCAGCAGCGATTCGAGTCGCAGATCCCCCGCATCTTCCGCCGCGCTCGTCGCATGCATGATCACCGGCGCGTCGATCCGCAGATCGCCGGCGGCGCGCAGCACGACGTATGCGGCCGGCGCGCCGCGGCCCATCAGTTGCCCGCCAATCGTGATGGCTCCCGACCCCAGCGTGCAGGTACCCGCAGAAGCCGTCGCGCAGGCCGAATCGTCCAGACAGCGTAGCGCAGGATCGAGCGAACAGCCCCGCTGCGCGGTCACCGAGAGATACGCCGCCTCGAGATCCGTATTGCGAAGCCGGATCGCGTTGGTCGCCTCGGCGCCCACGACGACGAATTCTCCGCAGCGCAGAGTCGCCTCGGTAGCCTCGATCGAACCGCCTGGCACGATCCGTACGCTGCGCAGACCGAAATCGAAGTCAGCCGGCGGAGTGAGGATCGTCGGGCGATCGATGACGCACGGATCGCTGGTCGGTGAACAGATATCGTCGGGACCGTTTGCCACCAGGGCCGGCAGCGCCGCTGCAGCACCGACTCGGCCTACCACCGCCGCCACGATCACGAGAACCGCCGCCGCGCGCGGATTCATCGTGCACCTCCGCCGCTGACCGACAGCACATCGGCCGCGCCGTTGAGCTCGCTCACCAGCCCCTGCGTCATATTGTCCCGTCCCTGCAACACCAGCCCGGTCCCGGCGTTATCGCGTGCGCGCAGCCCGCTGAGGTCATTGCGGCGTCCGCGGACGACGGCCCCGTCTTTGGTATTGTGGAACGTCACCGCCTCGACCGCGGCGCCGTCGACGAACAGACGCAGACCGTTGCCGCCGTTGTCGTGAGTGGCGGTGCGAACCAGACGCCCGCCGGTTCCGCTGAGCCGAATCCCATCTCCGCTGTTGTACGCAGCCTCCACGTCGACCAGGAACACGCCGCGCCCACGGATGCGAATGCCGTCGCCGCGGACTCCACGGATCTCGAGTCCTTCCACGCGCAGGAGAGCGCCTACCCGCTCGCTCAGCACGCCGGTGCCGAAACCGAGGATCGTCGCCTTCTGCTCGTCGCCGCCGGTGATGATGGCGCCGCTGGCACCGCCGGCCAGAACCAGGATGCCGACACCGTAAGGAGCGCCACTGACGGTGAGCCCGGCCAGGTCCAGACGAATCGAATCGGCAAACGGAGAAGCGCGCAGGATCAGACCGTCGAGCGGGCAGCGTCCAGTAACAACCGGATCGTCTGCATGAAGGGTCGTATCGGAGACCACCGTATCGCCGCAGCCGCAGGCGACGCGACGTCCGCCTACGTCGTCTCCGCAATAGGTCGCGGAGGCCGCACTGATGCTCCATGGCGAAAGTGTCAGGCCGAAGAGAAGCAACGACAGAGCCGCTACGGATCTGATCATCGACATGGTGAGCACTCTCTCCTTGTCGGCCGAGAATCGTGAAACGGTCTCACTCGCGACCCAAGGCGACCTGGTCGCACAACTGGCCCAGATCGGCTGCCCTGGTGAGACCCGATCCTCGAGTACGCGTCACCGATCCACCGGCGATGCGACGTGACCCTCGAGCGGCCATACTTGACGCGTGGACCGACGCTCGCGTCATTCGCTCCGACCCTTGTCTCGGCAAGCGCGGCGGCGTCGTTGACGTACCGCCGCAGAAAACGCAGCGCACGCAGAATGCCACTCCGCGTGGGCGAACACCAGAGAGAGATTCGACACAGCCGCTGGGGCGAACCCAGGCTCAGCGTCCGGTCACTCGCGCAAGAAGGCCGACGCGCGGCCCTTTGGCCAAGACCGTCGCCGCAGCCACGTGCCCCTCATGCCACGAGGCGAACCCGGCCACGACCACGCTCGTATCGACCGCGATCACCGGCGCGTTCGTTCTAGCGTCTCGCGGACGATCTCGTCCGTGAGCGGCGGAAGTGCCTCCTTCGGCTGTGCGACGGATCCTTGCTTGCCGCGGACCAGTGACATGGCGGTCGCGGCTGGTTCGATCTCGATGTGTCCGTCGCGCGCACGGATGGTGACGGGCCTCCCGCGGTGAAGGCCGAGGCGATCCCTCAGTTCCTTGGGGATGACCACCCGGCGTGCAGCGTCAATGGCAGATTGCATGCCATTACGACGGCATCGCCCGGTGACACTTGCACGGGGAACTCGTCGAGCTTGGGTGCCGCGGCCGAGGCCCGGCCGCCCCACGGGGGCCGGCTGCCGAATCCGGCCACGCGCGCCGGGGGACTCGTCGAGTCTGGCCGGCGCGCCCGCGGGCGAGTGGCCCTCAGCGGGTCTGTGGTTTCCTCATTTCCATACTCAGACGCGAACAAAGGGCGTGACCGGCAGCGGCGATCCTTCAGGCCCCCACGCCTCAAATGCCATCTGCCCGGACTACCCCGGCGTGCAGCCTGCCTACGGACAGTAGGCCGGCGGCACGTCCGGCTCGTTCGCTATTCGCAGCTCGCGTTGACGGCGTTGTCGTCGAACCGATCGCAGTCCTGCGTCAGTCCGTCCATCGCGTTGAGCACCCGGCATACACGGCAATTCACCCTGGTCTCGAGCCAATAGGAAAAACA
>JACRCR010000074.1 GCA_016218925.1 Deltaproteobacteria bacterium
GCTGATTACGAATCAGCTGCTCTACCAACTGAGCTACGTCAGCGTACCGGGTAGGAAACGCGCGGTGTCATCGCGACGGCCGAGCGATCGGGGCGGTTTATAGCCGACCCCTGCTTCGGTGCAAAGTCGCGGGAAAACGCCCGCTCCGGAGACCCGCCACGCCGGAGACCCGCCGCGCGCGCCCCGACGCCCCACGATCAGAGGCCCGGACCCTTGACATCAACCGCGACCGGTCAAGGAGACAAATCGAAAGGCGCGACTTGACCCCCTCTCGCGACCCCCTCTCGCTTGCGACGGGTCTGAGACAGTGTGAGACAATCCGCGGCCTGCTTGGAGACGACCCCATGCGAGGAACGCCGAACATCTGCCACGCGACACCGGTCGAGGCCAGGTAAGTGAGCTTTCGGCTCAGAGGCCAGTACACGGTCACCATCGCCGGGCTGGTCTTCGTCACCGCGCTCGTGCTCTCGACCGCTTTGTACCAGCAGCAACGCACCTTCTCTCACGAATTGGAGGCGGCGGCGACGCAGGCCCTTTCCCGCGCGATGCAGCGACAAGCGCAGGCGCAAGGGCTCGCGCTGGCGCGCTCGCTCGCCGACCGCATCGCCGACGACATCTACCGCGCTGACCTGCACGCCATCGCCGGCAACGTCGCCGATGCGAGCGCGTACCCCGCGGTGGCCTCCGTTCGCGTCCTCGATCACGACGGCAAGCTCCTGAACGACGGTACGAAGACCAACGAACGTCTCGGACAACAGGCCGACACGGGTTGGTTGCGTCCGGTGTTCAAGACCCGCCAACCTCGCGTAGCCGGCAGCGCTGCGGTCGTCAGAGTTGGGATGCCGGTAATGGCGGGCTCGGTACTTCTTGGCGTCGTCGCGATCGACATCTCGCGGGCCGAGATGCTCGACAACATCAACGTCGAACGCACCAGTCTGCTGGGGACCATGCACCGCGAAGGCACGCGTTTCCTGCTCACCGGCGCCGGCCTGAGCGTCGTCCTGCTGTTCGGCGCGATGCTGGCGGCGGTCGCGGTGGCGCAGGGGCTGGCCGAGCCGATCCAGGCACTGGCGCGGCGCGCGCGGCTCATCGGCCGTGGCCAGCGCGACGTCGCATTCGAGATCCGTCGCGGCGACGAACTCGGCGATCTGGCGCGCGCGTTCGACGAGATGGCGGTAGCGCTGCGTCAGACCACAGTGTCCAAGGACTACGTCGACAACATCCTGCAGTCGATGGCGGAGATGCTGATCGTCACCGACGCGTCGCAACGCATCGTGACCGCCAACCGCGCCTGCCTGCGCGAACTCGGCTGCACCGAAGACACGATCCGCGGGCTACCAATCGACGGGCTGCTGCCGGAACTGGCGGCACTGGCCCCCGCGGCCGATGCCGAGGCGCAGGCACGCGACGCCGCGACCGGCGAAGAACCGAGCGGCCGCCGCGACGTAGGTAACGGCGCAACCGGCACCTACGCCGACAAGAGCGGCGCCACCTACTTCGCACTGACCAGACCGGACGGCGGCACCTTGCCGGTGCATGTCTCGGTGTCCCCGCTGCGCGAACGCGGGGATGACCTGGTGGGATCGGTATACGTGATGCAGAACGTCACCGAACGACTGGCCGCGCAGGAACAGAGCGAGCGCTCGCTGCAGGAAAAAGAAATCCTGCTCAAGGAAGTCCACCACAGGGTCAAGAACAACCTCCAGATCATTTCGAGCATTCTCAGCCTGCAGGCCAACCGCTCGCTCGACGACACGACGCGGAGCATCTTCCTGGAGAGCGAAAACCGTATCCGCGCAATGGCTCTGATCCACGAGCAACTGTACCGGGCCGGCGACCTGGCACGGGTGGACATGAGCCAGTACCTGGAGAACCTCAGCACGCAGATCGTGCGCTCGATCGGCAAGGGAGGCTGCACGGTCGACGTCCAGGTCGACCAATCGCTCAGAGAAGTTCCGGTCGACGTCGCTATCCCGCTCGGCCTCATCGTCAACGAGTTGCTTTCGAACTCGGTGCGTCATGCGTTCCCGGATGCGCGCTCCGGCACGGTGAGCGTGCACCTGCGCGCACGAGGAACGCAGCACGAACTCGAAGTGAGCGACGACGGTGTCGGGCTGCCGCCGGGTTTCGACGCCGATTCGATGCCGACTCTCGGCCTCAAGCTCGTAAGAGCCCTGGTCGGACAACTGCAGGGCAGCTTTGAGATAACCAGCACCGCCGGTGTCACATTGCGGGCGGTGTTCCCGGCGGCGCGGGCCACGAGAGCAGCGGTCGTAGCGAGCCCGCCGGCGGCGGCGACAGTTTCGAGAAACCGGAGACGTCAGGCATGAACAGCGCAAGTCCACTGGATACCGCCGCCGGTCCGGCGCGCATCCTCGTCGTCGAGGACGAGAGCATCGTCGCAGTCGACCTTGCCGCGCGTTTACAACGCCTCGGGCATCAAGTGGTCGGCACCGCGCGATCCGCCGACGAAGCCTACCGGATCGCCGCCGCGCACAAGCCCGATCTGGTGTTGATGGACATACGCCTGGAAGGCGAGGAAGACGGAGTCAGCGTCGGCACACGCATCCGCCACGATCTCGACGTCGCGGTCGTCTTTCTGACGGCGTACGCCGACAGCCGCACGCTGGAAAGAGCGCGCCAGGCCGCGCCGCTCGGCTACATCATCAAGCCTTTCGATCAGCGTGACCTGGAGGTCACGGTCTCGGTGGCGCTGCATCGCAGCCAACTCGATCGGCGCCTTCGGCGTGCGCACGACGACCTGCGCGCCGTCCTGGACGTACAGCGCCACGGCACCGTCGTCGTCGACTCTCAGGGCTGCGTCACCTTGGTGAGCCGCGCCGCCGAGCGTCTTCTCGGCTTCGGCGCCGGCCAGGCCCTCGGGCGCCCGTGGCAGACGGTCTTCCCGGTACCTGCCGGTGAGGTCGAGCAACTCGCGCGCACCCTGCGCGAAGCGCCGCAGCAACGCGAGAATGTCCTGCTGCACAGCCAGACCGCCGCCGGAGAGGCCTACCTGATCGAAGTCGAGGTCACCAACGACGCACGCGACGACAGCGGTCGGATGCTGTTCCTCTACGACGTTTCGCGGGTGGCGAGCCTGGAACGCTTGCTCGACGAACGCGCACGCTTCGGCGACATCATCGGGCACAGCGACCCGATGCTGAAAGTCTTCGCGCTGGTACGCGATTTCGCGTCGATCGAAGCGCCGGTTCTGGTGGACGGCGAAACCGGGGTCGGCAAGGAACTCGTCGCGCGCGCGATGCACGCGCGCAGCAAGCGCGCCGAGAGGCCATTCGTCGCGGTCAACTGCGCGGGGCTGAACGAAGAACTGGCCTCCAGTCAGCTCTTCGGCCACGCGCGCGGGGCTTTCACCAGCGCGGTGAGCGAGCACGAGGGGCTGTTCAAGGCCGCCGACAGCGGCACGTTGTTCCTGGACGAGATCGGTGAGTTGCCGCCGCGCGTGCAGGCCAACCTGCTGCGGGTCCTGGAAGAGGGAATCGTGCACGCAGTGGGCAAGACACGCGGCGAGCCTGTCGATGTCCGAATCATCGCGGCCACCAATCGCGATCTCGCCCGGGAAGTGGACGCGGGACGTTTTCGCGCCGACCTCTTCTACAGAGTGCGCGCGGCCAGAATCACAGTGCCACCGCTGCGCGAGCACAAAGAAGACATCGCGCTGCTGGTGCGCAGTTTCCTCGACGAGCAGAGTGCGCTGCTCGGCAAACCGCTACGCGGATTCTGCAACGAGGCACTGCGCCTGCTTCACCTCTACGGCTGGCCGGGCAACGTGCGCGAACTGCGCAACGCCGTGGCGGTGGCGGCTGCCCGGGCACGCGCGTCGCTGATTCAGCCGGAGGACCTGCCGCCGGAGATTCTGGAGAAGGCCACCACCGATGCGTCGCTGCCGCGCGGCCCGCTCGAGACCAGGCTCGAAGTGCTCGAAGCGCTAGGCCGCGCCGGCGGGAACCGCTCGGAGGCCGCGCGCCTGCTCGGCATCAGCCGAGCGACGTTCTACCGGCGCCTGACCGCTCTCGGATTCCCGGCCCAGTCCGAGTGACGGCCCGCGCCCTCGATCGCGCAGAACCTTCCTGGCGCGCCTCTTCGCGGCCCTTGCCGGCGGCCCGCGCCTTCGATCCCGCAGAGCCTTCCTGGCGCGCCTCCTCGCAGCCCTTGCCGACGGCCCGCGCCTTCGATCGCGCAGAACCTTCACGACCAATCGGCGGGTGTCGCCGGCAACGGCATTGGCGCAGCCGAGACATGTCTCAATCCTGTCTCGCGGATACATCGAATGAGACAGACAGAGACAGATCCGTTGAGACACCACCCCCCGGATGGCCCGCCACACCGTCCCAACCGCTTGAAATGCAACGGCATCGACGCTCGCGAGAGCGCGTGCCCTCTTGGCACAAGTGCTGCTTAGAAAAATTGGCCTGTGACCGCGGTCACAGGCCGCGGAAGAAGGAAGCCCGAGGACGCCGCCGCGCCCGGGGGACCAGCAACAAAACGAGACGGAGCTGCCGAGACTTAACCGTCCCCCCAAACGGCAGCTCTTAGTCCGATAGCCTCATCCCCCCCCAAAGGCTTCGGACGACCAGCCCGGCGCTCTCCGGCCAGAAGAGCGCCGGGCTTCTTTTTTCGCCTGCGGCCGCCCAGGCGACACCGCCGCTCACCCGCCCACCGCCAGGCCAGTGGCTTCGCGCGCCGCTGCGTTCGGTCTCAGCTCATCGCCAACGCGGTGGCTTTCTGCGCCGCCGGCCGCGCGGTGCACTCACCGAGCCAGCGCTGAAGATTCGGATACTTCGCCAGGTCGATGCCGATGAAGTTCCCCCACGCCAGTACCGAGGCGAGATTGACGTCGGCAACGGTGTACTGGTCTCCGAGCAGGTACTTGTTGCCGGCCAGTTGCTTGTCGAGCACACCGAAAGGCCCCTGCAGCTTGGCCACGCCGGCATCGGCCACTTTCGGATCGCGCTGGTCGGCGGGCAGGAACATACGGTGCAGCAGCGCGTCGATCATCGGATTCTCGACCTCGGTCATCGCCCACACGCTCCATTGAATGGCGTGACACTCGCCCGGCAGCGACTTGGGCAGCAGTCCCTTGTCGTACTTCTTGGCCAGGTAGAGGTTGATCGCCATCGACTCCCAGTACACGGCGCCGTCATCGACCAGCGCCGGAATGTGTCCGTTCGGGTTGATGGCCAGGTACTCGGGCTTCTTGGTGTCGCCGTTGGCGTAGTGGGTAGGAATGTTGGTGTAGGAAAGGCCCAGTTCTTCGAGCATCCAGATCGTGCGGAAGGCACGGGACGAGGGAACGCCGTACAGAGTGATCATCGCGAGTCTCCTGTTGCTGCCGTGAGCCGGTAAGATCGGCGCACGAGGCGGGTATCTAGCGACCCGAACGCGTGAGAGTCAACCGGCGCGCGGCGTCCGCCGGCAAGCGCCGTCATGACAAGCCGCGTGTCAGCCCTTCCACCAGCTCACCGATCTGCGCGGAGTCGAAGTACTCGTCCAGACGAGTGATGCGTCCGTCTTCGATCAGGCAGACCACGCAGGCAGGAACCTCGAACGTTTCTCCCGCGTGCGACTCGACGCGAAGAACGTGCTGCTGGAAGAACCCGCCGTGGAACGGCTCGCGCCGCGTCACCTCGTAGAAACGGCTGCGACTGGCGCCGACGAACGCTGCCAGCGAAGCCATATTTTCTTCGCGGCTCTGCTCGATCCGGTCGTTGTTGTGCCACACCAGCGCGTGCGGCGCGTGGAGTGCGCGCACCGCATCCAGATCTCCAGCCTCGAGCGCCAGGAACAGGCGGTCGGCAAGATCCAGAATCGCTCCCTTGGAACTCATCGCCCTCCTCTGCTCGATCCACACCGCTCACGCCGGGCGTCGGCTCGGAGCAGCCAGGCGACCGCCCAGCCTCAGTCGGGCATGTGCTGCTCGCCAGGCTTGTTCAGCCAAAACCGAACGTAGTCGTCGACGGTAGCGATCTTGCGCGTGTCGCGAACGCGGTCGATGTAGAGCACTCCGTCCAGATGGTCGAGTTCGTGCTGGAACACGGTGGCGAGAAAGCCGTCGGCCACGATCGACGCCGGCTCGGCGTCGAGGTTGAGATAGTCGACGCGCACCATCCGCGGTCTGTGCACGAGCCCGCGCAGATCCGGAACCGACAGGCAGCCTTCCCAGTAGGCCTGCTCGGTGGCGTCCAATACGGTGATGCGCGGATTGACGAACACCGCCAGTTCGAACGGATTCGTGTCGGGATAACGCTCCGAGTCCACCGCGACTTCGATGACCGCCACTTGCACCGACTCCCCGACCTGCGGCGCGGCGATACCGATGCCCTCCTCGTGGTGCATCGTCTCGATCATGTCCGCGACCAGGGTCTTCACGTCGGCGCAGAGGATCTCCTCACGCGTCAGCTCGCGCGCGACCTGGCGCAGCACCGGATTTCCGATCGTCAATACTGGTCGCACGGCCATGGCGGTATTTCCTAACCCGCGATGCGCGACCGCACAACCAACCGCGCAACGCCGCAGATGGGCCTTTTTCAGCAGACTGCGGAGGGGAGCGCGAGGCGCGGATCGAACCAGCGGAGAATGCGGTCGTTCTCTTCTCTGGGGTAGGTGTGGGAGAGGTCTTCGAGCAGTCGGAACTCGAGCCGCGCTCCCGCTTCCACGAGCTGATCCCTGGCCGTCTCGGCGGTCTCGGCCGGAAACATCCAGTCCAGACGTCCATGAACCAGGTAGATATCGCGGCCCCTGGCGCGGGCAAGATTGCCGTTGACCAGATTGCCAGGAGCCAGCACCCCCGACACCGGCGCGATGTGCGTGTACGGCGCGCCCTCAGAAAGGCCCTCGAGCAGCGCGTAGGTGGCGCCGTCGGAAAGACCCGTCAGCAGGACGTGGGCCCGATCGATCATCCACCTGGACGCTACGAACTCGATCATCGCCCGCAGCGCCGACGAATCGACGTCGCGTCCGCCGAGCGACCATGTCGATCCCTTCGCCGTGGGCGCCAACAGCGCGAAGCGCCGTCCCCTCGCCTCGCGCAGCCACGACCACAGGAAATCGCGACCGCTGCCGGAACCGCCGTGCAGCGCGATGACCAGCGACAGTTCCGACTCGGCCGCGTAGCTCTCGGGGATGTACAGGCAGAAGCCACCGCGCGAGTCGGCTCCGCGCTCGCCGCCGCCGTGATGCAATCCCACCGTAACTCCCTCGGGAGGCTTGGGGTCGAGTTCGCGCAGACGGTTGTGGAACGGCGGCTCGACGAAGTAGCGACTCAGCGGCGGGAAGCGGTGCAGTCCATAGAAGACTTCCAGAGCGCGGCAGTAGGTGCGCAGGCTGGCCAGCACTTCGAGAATCGCCTGCTGCGGTCCGCTGGTGCACAGGAAGAGATCGAGCGCGCGTTCGGTCAGATCCACTCCCTCGGCAAAGCTCTTGTGAAAGGCTGCCAGTGGCAGCGGCGCCGCCATCGCACGATACGCCGCCGCGGCCTTGCCGAGATCCTCGCGGTAGGGACGCAACCAGTCGCGCAGGCGCGGCATCTCGGGGGGGTGCAAGAAGCGCGCGGCACCCTCCAGGCCACCGAGCGCGGTCAGGGTGGCAACGCCGACCGCGCTCAGCGCGTGCTGGTATTCTTCGCTGAGATCCATGCTCCGCCTCGCCAAGGACGCGGAACCTATGGGAACCGCAAGGCCCTGGGAAGGGAAGCCGCCACTCCGGCGAAGCGCGCGACCAAGGCCGCCACCCCCACCGATGAGGCGAGTCGCGGCGGACCGCCCACGCTCGCGGCACCGCGTTGCCAGTGCTATCGCAAACCCCAGCTTCGATGGTGATCCGGGTTTCTCTCATGCGCCTCGCCTCGCGGGGCCGCCACAGCTGGCTGAGCCGCGCGGCGACGGCTGCGGCGCTGGCCGGCGCGATCTTGCTGTCTTCGCGCCCGGCACCTGCTGAGCCGGTGGTCGCCCACTACATTGCCGCCGAACTGATCAGCGAACACGAGTCGGTCCGCCCCGCAGCGCCGTTCACTGTCGGAATCCTGCTGCGACCCGAAGCCGGATGGCACCTGTACTGGCGCAACCCCGGCCATACCGGACTGCCTACGCGCATCGACTGGCGCCTGCCGCGAGGCTTCAGCGCCGGACCGTTGCAGTGGCCCCACCCAACACGCTTTGGACAGGTCCCGTCGGTCACCTACGGATACGAGGGCGATACGCTGCTGCTGGCAACCATCGAGCCCCCTGCCGGGCTGCGCGATGGGCAAAGCATCGACTTGGCAGCCAAAGCCAGTTGGCTGGTCTGCCGCGCCGATGCGTGCGTGCCGGGCAAAGCCGATCTCTCGCTGCGCATCGGCGTCGACCAGGCCGAGCCGAACCCGGACAGCCGCTGGACCGCGCTGTTCGCGCAAACGCGCGAACAGGTGCCGCATTCGCTGCCGCAGTGGACCTCGCGCGTCGAAGCCGGCCGCGAGAAAGTCATTCTGTCGCTACAAGCACCGGCCGCCGCACAGCCATCGGTCAAGACCGTCGAAGTCTTCCCGATCGACAACGATCTGGTCGACCCCGACGTCGAGCCCACCGTCACGCGTACGGCGAGCGGTTTCACGATCGAGCTGGCGCGCGCGCAGAACGACGAGACGCCGCGCGCGACGTTCGACGCGGTGCTGGTCACGCGCGAAGGCTGGGACGCTAAAGCAAGCGTGCGCGCGATCGAAGTCAGCGCGCCGGTGCGCGACGCCGCCGGCGCGGCGACGGCGAAGCCGCAGGCCGCGCCGGCCCCGCAGCCGTCCGCAGCGGCCGCCACGCCCGCGCGCCCTGACGCGGCAATCGCACCGCCGGTCGCAGCGGCCACGCCACCGCCGGCGCTACCCACAAGCGTCGCGCCGCAGGCCGGTGCCGCCAATCTGACCTTGCTGCTCGCGCTCGTCTTCGCTTTCGCCGGCGGGCTCATCCTCAACATGATGCCGTGCGTATTTCCGGTGCTGTCGCTCAAGGTGATGGGCTTCGTGCACGTGGCACACAACGACAACGCCAGGATCCGCCGCCACGGTCTCGCCTTCGCCGCCGGCGTGCTGGTCTCGTTCTGGATTCTGGCCGGCCTGTTGCTGGCGCTGAGAGCGGGCGGCGAGGGGCTGGGCTGGGGCTTTCAGCTTCAGCAGCCACTGTTCGTCGCTGCGCTCACGTTGCTGCTCTTCGTGATGTCGCTGAACCTGCTGGGAGTGTTCGAAGTCGGCTCGTCGCTCACCGGCGCTGCAGGCCGCTTCGACTCTCGCAGCGGCTACCATGGCTCGTTCCTGAGCGGAGTGCTGGCCACCGTGCTGGCCACGCCGTGTTCGGCACCGTTCATGGGCGCCGCACTCGGTTACGCGCTGGTGCAGCCGCCGGCGGCTTCGTTGCTGGTCTTCACCTTCCTCGGACTCGGCATGGCCGCCCCGTACCTGCTGCTCTCGTTCGCGCCATGGTTGCTGCGCGCGCTTCCCAGGCCCGGAGCCTGGATGGAAACGCTGCGGCAGGCGATGGCGTTTCCGCTCTTCGCCACCGTGATCTGGCTGGTGTGGGTATTCGGCCAGCAGGTTGGCAACGACGCGGTGCTGCAACTGCTGGCCGCGGTCCTGCTGCTGGGAATCGGGGTCTGGATCGGCGGCCACTTCGCTGGCGCGCGCAGCCCGTCGGGCAGACTGTACGTGCATTGTGCAAGCGCCGTCTGCCTGATCGCGGGACTGGCAGTGGCCGGTCTGGCAGCCAACAGGCCGCAGGCGACGGCGTGCGAGTCCGAGCAGTCCGCCGACGGCGTGACCTGGATCCCCTACGAGGCCGAGCGCCTGGCCGCGCTGCGCGCCGAAGGCCGCATGGTGTTCCTCGATGTCACCGCCGCGTGGTGCCTGTCGTGCAAAGTGAACGAGAGACTCGCGCTCGGCACCGAAGCGGTGCGCGACAAGATCCGCGAACTCGGCGTAGTGGCAATGAAGGGCGACTGGACCAACCGCGACCCGGCCATCACCGAGGTGCTCGAATCGTTCGGACGCAGCGGAGTACCGCTGTACGTTCTCTATCCCGGCGGCCCGGACAGCGCAGCCGTGGTGCTGCCGCCGATCCTGAGCACAGAAATCGTTCTGGAAGCGCTCGATCGCGCCGCGGGTCTCAACCCGCCGCGCAATCTCTCGTGACATCGGAGCCACGCATGACGAACCAAACCGGCGTCGCCAACGCCGAACAGATCAAGTTCTGGAATTCCGTCGCAGGCCCGCGCTGGGTGCGGCGCCAGCAGATGCTCGACCTCCAACTCGCGCAGCTCAGCGTGACCGCCGTCGACGCGACCGGCGCCCGCGCCGGCGATGCGGTACTCGACGTCGGCTGCGGATGCGGGGCTTCCACGCTGGCTCTGGCGGCGCGAGTCGGGGAGCGCGGCCGCACCGTCGGGCTCGACATCTCGGCGCCGATGCTCGATCTGGCGTGCGAGCGAGCCCGCAAGGAGAAGCTCGGCAACGTCACGTTCGAGTGCGCCGACGCACAGGTCCACCCGTTCGCCGCGGATTTCGACGTCGTGTTCTCGCGCTTCGGCGTGATGTTCTTCGACGACCCGGTCGCCGCGTTTGCCAACATGCGCAGCGCGCTGCGCGACGGCGGGCGTCTGGCGTTCGTGTGTTGGCAGCCGATCCAGAAGAACCCCTGGATGTCGGTGCCGGTGATGGCAGCGCTCAGGCACATGACCATCCCACTGCCGGCCTCTCCGCATGCCCCGGGTCCTTTTGCGCTCGGCGATGGCGAACGGACGCGCGGCATCCTCGCCCAAGCCGGATTTCGCGATATCGAACTGCGCGGCGTCGACTCCGACCTGCCGATCGGAGGTGGCGCAGACCTCGACGAAGCGGTGAACTTCGTGCTGGAGTTGGGTCCGGTCGAGCGCGCGCTCGGCGAAGCGCCGCCCGCCACGCGTGAAGCGGTCGCACACGACATCCGTGAGGCGCTGGCAGCTCACCAAGGTCCGGACGGTGGTATTCGGATGGCGTCGTCAGCGTGGATCGTGACGGCTAGCCGATGACGCGACCCGCTCGCCGCGGGCCGCGCACTGCCACGCATCGCCGGCCGCTCGGCGCCACGCGGCGCGCGCCGCACACTGCCACGTGCCGCCTGCCACTCGGCGCCACCCGTCGCCGGCCGCGCACTGCCACCCATCGCCTGCCACTCGGCGCCACGCACCGCGCGCCGCAAGAAAGGCACTGACGCTTGCTGCGATCCTTTCAACACCGGCTGCTGTATTTCCCCGCCCGCGACATCGTGGCCGGGCCGGCCGATTTCGGGTTCGACTACGAGACGGTGCACCTTCGAAGCGACGACGGCGTCGCGCTGCACGGCTGGTGGCTGCCGGCGCCGCAGGCGCGCGCGACGGTGCTGTTCTTCCACGGCAATGCCGGCAACGTCTCGTACTGGATCGAAGCAACGCTCGGGTACCGCGAACTCGGCTGGAACGTCCTGCTCGTCGACTACCGCGGCTACGGACTCAGCGAAGGCTCACCGAGCGAGGAAGGAACCTACCGCGACGCGCGCGCGGCGTGGAATCACCTGGTGGTCGAACGCAGCATCGAGGCGTCGAGCATCGTCATCATCGGCCGCTCGCTGGGAGGCGGGGTGGCGATGGGTCTGATGGAAACGGCACGCCCCGGCGCGCTGGTCCTCGAAGCGACCTTCACGTCGGTTCCCGACATGGTCGCCCATCTGCTCCCGATTCCCGGCGCTCGGTTGCTGTCTTCCGTGCAGTATCCGAGTCTTCAGCGCCTTCGCCGTTGCCAGACGCCGGTGCTGGTCGCCCACAGCCCCGACGACGAAGTGGTGCCGTACTCGCACGGCCGCGCGCTGTTCGAATCCGCGCGTGAGCCCAAACGCTTCGTAGAACTGCGCGCCGGCCACAACGAAGCGTTCTACGTGTGCCGCGACGCGTATCTGAGAGCGCTGGAGAGCTTCGTCGCCGACCACCTCACCGGCCCCGTGGCCGACCCCGCCTGACAGCCCGCAGGAAAACCCGCTCCCGTTGCCAGCCATCGATCTTCGGGCCGGGGTCTTTCAACGAAATGCTAACGCGCGGCCTCGTTTCGCACACGGTCGAACATCTCCCTGAGCTTGCTCGCCATCATCTTGCGTCCGATACCGCGTTTGGCGGAGCCGCCGAAGCCGGACACCTGGTCGGTGAACGTGTGGTTGGCGTAGACCACGACGGTGCCCTGCTCGGCCGGCAGGAAACCCGCCACCGCCTGCTCGGCGTTGTAGCCGGTGCTGGCGTAGTACTGGCGCTGCACCACCGCGCGCGCCTCGCCGTCGCTGGCGACGAGCATGTGCGCGAGGACGAAGGTGATGGTGCCGTCGATGTCGTACTTCAGCCACCGCGAGAGCTGCTGCATGCCGGGCGCGGTTCCGCGGGGATAGTCCAGCAGCGCCTTCTGAAAGGTCGGCAGGTATTTCTTCAGCCCGGCGGTCGCGTCGCTGGCCTTGCGCAGATCTGCCGCGACGTCGGAGTTGGCGCCGCCGCGATCGTACGGTGCGATGCCGGCCAGACCGGAAGCCTGATAGGCCTGGAAGCGGCCGAGCAGCGTCTGCTGGAGCTGCTTGCCCACGGCCGCCGGCGCGGTGTCCTGCAACGCTTTGAAAGCGGCGATCTCGTTCGTTGACAGGTTCAGTGCGGTACCGGCCTTCGCACTCGCCAGCGTCTTGGCCATGGCCGCGTCGATCGTGAGCCCCGCGAGGTCGGCGAGACTGCCGGCCCCCTTGAATTCTCCTGACGCCATCACCTGGGGATCGTCGCGGACGAAATCACCGCCGACGACCTGTTCGGCCAGTTCCGCCGGCGACGCCTTGATCAGGAAAATGATCGAGATCGACAGATCCCGATCCGACACCGGCGTCACCTCGCCAGTGACGAACTCACCACTGAGCACGCGCTGCTTGTCGGCGGCGGACACGCCCAGATCGGCAAGTACCTGATCGGCGGACATCTCGGCACGCGCGGGACGCGTCAGCGACAGCAGGCCGGCAGCGACAACGACGGCGATGATCGTGACGATTTTTCGACTACTCATCGTGATGACTCCTTTACCAGTCGCCGGCCAGTACGCTCTCGACATCGCCCTTCAGCAACGACGCGAACGGTTCTTCGTCCTTCCACGCCGTGTGCTGTGATACGAGGGTTTTCACGCGACGCGGCATGCGGCACCCATACGTCGGCGCCGCCGATCGGACAAGCCTGCCGCAAAACCGAAGAGTGCTCGAGGCGTGCGATTCTTTCTCGCACGATGGCATTGCGCCGGTCCGTCCAGACGCTGTCTCCGGCCTCGACCGGCACCAGCGCTGACGCCGGCACCGGGTGCGGCGCCGGTTGTTTGGCTCGCGGAACACGCCCTGCGTCGAGATTGCCAGGCCCTCCACAACAGCCTAGGCTCGGTGGCGTGCAGCTTCCGGCCAGACTCATCGAACAGATTTGTGCCGTGGCCAAGGGAACCCCAGGCCTCCAGCGCGTGTGGCTCTTCGGCTCCAGAGCCCGGGATGAGGCGGCGCCGCGCGCCGATATCGACCTTGCCGTGGAGTATCCGGGCGCCGCTCCTGCCGACTTCGCCCGCGTTTCCTTGCTCCTGTCCGAGCTCGACACCCTTCTTCCCGTAGACGTTGTCCGCATTGAGGAAGCCGGCCAGGACATGAGTCGCCGCGTGCTGCGCGATGGAGTGTTGCTCTATGAGCGATGAGACGCGCGACCTTCGCACCAGGCAGCTGTCGCGGGGCAACCGAGCGGCTGCGAGAAGCCTTGGCGGAACTGGAGACAACCCCGCTCGCGCTGGACGCGGCGATCCAACGCTTCGAGTTCAGCTATGAACTTGCGTGGAAGGCTCTGCGGGCCCACCTGCTCGTCGAGGGAATCGACGTAGCGAGTCCGAGGGAGGCGTTCTCCCGGGCCTACGTGCAAGGCTGGATCAACGGCGAAGAAGTTTGGCTGGCGATGCTCGCCGATCGCAACCGCACCTCGCACACCTACGAAGAAGCCCTCGCGCGCGAAATCGGCAAGCGTCTCCCCGGCTACCTCGATCGTCTCGCGGA
>JACRCR010000078.1 GCA_016218925.1 Deltaproteobacteria bacterium
TGCCGAGGGGTGCGCGCAAACGTGGGAAACGCGCGCACTCGATCGCCAGGGCCGGTACCGGTGGGCGCGAGTGTCGTGTCAGCCGCGATTCGAGCAAGGGCGCTTCGCCGGAATCAGCGGTGTCCTGAGCGATGTCAGCGAGCGCAGGCGCACCGAGGAGGAGCTGGCTCGCTATGCGTCCTTGCTGCGTGCCACATTGGAGTCGACCGCGGATGGGATTCTGGTGGTCGACACCGCCGGGCGAATAACGAGTCGCAATCAGAGATTCCTGGACTTGTGGCGGATTTCTCCGGGTCTGGCCGATCCCGAGACTGACGACGCGCTGCTCGGGAGCGTTCTCGACCAATTGAAAGACCCCGAAGCTTTTCTCGCCAGGGTGAAGGATGTCTACGCCGATCCTTCAGCCGAGAGCTTCGATGTACTCGAGTTCCGTGACGGAAGGGTTCTCGAGCGATATTCGCTGCCGCAGCGAATGGAAGGGGTCGTGGTCGGTCGGGTGTGGAGTTTCCGGGATGTCACAGAGCGCAGAGACGCCGAGAAACGAGCCGCAGCCGGGCTGCGCCAGCAGGCGGTCCTGGCGCATCTCGGCCACTTGGCGCTGACCGGCGTCGAGTGGCCCGTGCTGATGCACGAGGCCGCTCGCCAGGCGGCGCTGGCACTCGAGGTCGAGTGGTGCCACGTACTCGAACCGCTCGCTGATGGCACGACTCTGCAACTGTGCGCGCCGGAGCAATCGCTGCCGCCCGGGCAGCCGTTCACGTTCGAGGGAGCGCCGAAAGGATGCGTCTGCGAGCGCGTGTTGTTGACCACGAAGCCGCTCATCGTCGACGACATCAAGACCGAGAAATGCTTCACCCTCCCGCCGTGGCTGCACGGTCGCAGCCTGCGCAGCGCGATGGTCGTGCCGATCCCGATTTCAGGCGGACCGTGCGGCGTGCTGGCCTGTTTCAGCGATGTCGCGGGCCGTTTCACCGAGGACGACGTTCATTTCTCGCAGGGAATCGCCAATCTGCTCGCCGAAGTTGCCGAGCGCGAGCGGGCCGTGGCCGCGCTGCGCGAGAGCAACGATTACGTGGAGAATCTGCTCGACCACGCCAACGCGCCGGTCATGGTCTGGGATTCGCAGTGCCGGATCACGCGCTTCAATAAGGAATTGGAGGTGTTGAGCGGTCGCAGCGCCGGCGAAGTCCTCGGCATGTCCCCGCAAGTCCTGTTCCCGGCGCGGCTGGCGGATGGCGCGATGGCACTGATCCGCGAGACGCTGACGGGCCAGCGCTGGGAGGCGGTGGAGATCCCCATACAGCATCGCGACGGCTACGTTCGGACCGTCCTGTGGAACGCGGCTACGTTGTTCGCCGGGGATGGAACGACTCCGGTGGCTACCATCGCGCAAGGGCGGGACATGACCGACCACGCGCGGGCGGAAAAGGAGATCGAGGCACGCAACCGCGAGCTCGAGATCTTGTACGGTGTGGCCGGCGGGCTGGCTGCGGCGCGCTCCGGCAAGGAACTGTACGCGTGCATCGTGCGCAAGCTCAAGGAGATCACAGGAGGGACGAGCGCTTCCCTCGGCATCTACGATCCCGCGCAAAGGTACATCCGGGTGAAGGACGAGGTGGCCGACGACGGCGTGGTGAGCGATCTGATTCGTGCGCTGGGAGGCAAACGGCTGGCCGAGACCCCGTTCCCTGTCAGTGATGACCAGCGCGGCGAACTGCTGCGCAATCCGATCTCGTATCGGTCCTCCCTCAGCGAGGTGACCTTCGGAGTGGTTCCGATGCTGGTGGGCAAGATCGCTCAGAAGGCGCAGCGTATCGATCGGTTCCTGGGGATTGCCTACATTCTGGGGGGAGAACTGTTCGGGACCTCGGTGGTCGCGTTTCGTGCGGGCGTGCCCGATCCTTCTCCGGCGCTGGTGAAATCGTTCGCCGAGATGGTCGCCGAGTCGTTGCGGCGCGTCCGAGCCGAGGAGGAACTGCGGCAAAGCCAGCTTCGTCTGTCCGGCATCATCGACTCCGCCATGGACGCCATCATCACGGTGGACGAAACGGAAACGATCCTGGTCTTCAACGCCGGCGCCGAGCAGGCGTTCGGTTGCCCGGCGGCCGAAGCGATCGGAACGTCACTGGAGCGCTTCATCCCGGAGCGTTTCCACGCCGTGCATCACGGGCACATCGAACGTTTTGGCCGCACCAGCGACACGCTACGCACTGCCGGTCGGTCTACCAGTATCTGCGGCCGGCGTGCCAGCGGCGAGGAATTTCCGATCGAGGCCTCGATCTCGCAGACCGAAGTGACTGGCCACAGGCTGTTCACCATCATACTGCGAGACGTCACCGAGCAGGTTCGTGGCGCGCAGGCGCGCGCGCAACTCGAGGGCAGGCTCCGCGTGGCGCAGAAGATGGACGCGCTGGGAACTCTGGCCGGCGGCATCGCGCACGACTTCAACAATATTCTCGGCACCATCATCGGCAACGTCGAACTGGCCCGGCAGGACGTCGGTTCAGCGCATCCCGCCGTGACGAGCCTCGAAGAGATCCGCAAGGCGAGCGGTCGCGCCAAGGACCTGGTGCAACGAATTCTCGTCTTCGGCCGCCAACAGGCGCAGCCGCAAACCGTCATTGCGCTGCATCCGGTGGTGGACGAGGCCGTCGCTCTGCTGCGTGCGACGCTGCCTGCCGGCGTCGAACTCGTGACGAGGTTCGACACCGAGACGCCCGCCGTGCTCGCCGATCCGACGCAGATCCACCAGGCGTTGATGAATCTGTGTACCAACGCGTGGCACGCACTGGGTGGGAGCAACGGGCGCATCGAGATCGATGCGGACGGGATCACGCTCGACGCGCAGGCGGCCAGATGCGAGGTGAATCTGCGGCCCGGCCGCTTTGCGCGGCTGCGAGTCACGGACAACGGCTGCGGCATGGATGCCGCTACGATCGAGCACATCTTCGAACCGTTCTTTACCACCAAGGCTGTTGGCCAGGGGACCGGCCTCGGCTTGTCGGTTCTTCACGGCATCGTCGAAGCGCATGGGGGCGCGATCACGGTAACCAGCGAACTCGGCCGAGGCACGGTCTTTTCTCTGTACTTTCCCGCGGCGCAGGCGCCGCAGGAAAGCGTTGCGCCCCAGGTAGGCGCGGCCGCGGCGCTTCCCGAAGCCAGCGGCCAGCATGTGCTCTTTCTTGACGACGAAGAGTCGCTGGTCTTTCTGGTGACGCGTCTGCTGACGCGGCTGGGGTATCGCGTCAGTGGGTACACGCACGTGCCGAGCGCTCTGGCGGCGGTGCGTGCCGATCCCGCAGACTTCGATCTGGTCGTGACGGACCTGAACATGCCGGGGATGTCGGGGCTCGAGGTGGCGCGCGAAATGGCCCGTCTGAGGCCGCAACTGCCGGTGGTGCTCGCATCGGGATACATCACCGACGAACTACGTACGCAGGCTCAGCAGGCCGGGGTGCGGCGGTTGATCTACAAACCCAACACGGTCGAGGAACTCTGCGAAGCGGTGCAGCATCTGGCGGGAGAGCCGCAGCCGCGTAGCCTGCGAGGCGATGCCACGGCGTGAATGCGGCGACAGACAGGCTCTATCGTGGGCGAGGGGCGCTTCGCGATGTTGGATACTGCCGAGACCGCTACGCGCTGCCCGGCGACTGGCAGAGGAACTCCGTCAGCAGCGCAGTCACCCGCGCCGGCTCGTCCAGCTGCAGCCAGTGACCGGCTTCGGGAAAGCGCTCGACGCGCAGATCGTGAACGTAGGTCTCCAGGCCGTTCGCGAGCGTGGGGCTCAGGTAACGGTCGCGCTCGCCCCACAGCACCAGGGTGGGGCACACGATCGGGCGCAGGTCCTCGGGCGTGCCGCGCGCGGCGCGGCGGATCGCGGCACGGTAGTAGTTGATCGCGCTGGTCAGCGCGCCCGGGTGCTTGAAGGCCATCTTGTAGTGCAGCACTTCGTCGTGCGCGAAGGCCTCGCAAGCGCGGACGTCGCCGGTGAAGACGCGCTCGAGGAACGCGAAGTTCCCGGCACGCAGCGAGGCCTCGGGCAGCCACGGAAGCTGGAAGTACGCGACGTACCACGAACGCCGCCACTGGTCGGTGGTGAACAGATCGCGTCGATAGGCGCCCGGGTGCGGGGCGTTGAGAATCGCCAGGCGTTCGACGCGCTCGGGGTGCCACATCGCCAGATACCAGGCGACGATGCCGCCCCAGTCGTGCGCGACCACGCTCGCCTCGTCCACGCCGAGGTGGTCGATCAACGCGACGACATCGGCGACCAGCTTGCTGATCTCGTATTCGGCGATACCGCGGGGTTTCTCCGAGGTGTTGTAGCCGCGCATGTCGGGCGCGACGACGTGGAGACCGGCGCCGGCCAGCGCGGCGATCTGAAGACGCCACGAGAACCAGAACTCGGGAAAGCCGTGCAGCAACAACACCGGTTTTCCCCGTCCTGCCTGCACTACGTGAAGGCGCACGCCGCAGGCGACGACCTCTTCGTGCCGCCAGGGCTGCGCCGCTTCGGCGCCGGATGCAGCGACGTGAGTCATGACGCCGGCGGTTGTTGCCGACGCCGCCGCCCGGTTCAAGGCACGAGCGCGGTTTGCAACTCCGGCCCTGGCCAGGGCAAGAGAGCCTGATGGAGCATCGGGTCGACCATCCGGCGGAGCCGGGAGCCGAAGCGGGGCCGATCGGGTGCGCGCGAGCAGCAGGCTTTCGCATGCCGGCCGAATGGGAGCCTCACGGCGCGGTGTGGTTGGCGTGGCCCAGTCACGCTGAGCTGTGGCAGAGCGATCTGGACGCGGCGCGTGCCGAGTTCGTCGGTCTTTGCCGCGCCATCGCCGATGTCGATCCGAGCACCGGCCGCGCGCGCGGCGAGTCTCTGGAGGTACTGGTTCTTGACGAGCACGGCCGCCGGCAGGCGGCCGGCGCGCTTGCCGGACTGCCTCTGCGGCTGCACTACGCGCCGTTCGGCGACATCTGGCTGCGCGACACCGCGCCAGTCTTCGTGCGCAACGCCGATAGCGGCGAGGTGGCGGCGGTGTGTTTTCGTTTCAACGGCTGGGGAGGGAAGTATCTCTTTCCCGAAGACTTGACCGTGGCTCGCGAGGTGCGCCGGCTGGCCGCGGTGCGCTCGTTCGAAGCGCCGTTCATCTTCGAAGGTGGTGCGATCGAGGTTGATGGCGAGGGAACCGCACTCACTACCAGGCAGTGTCTGCTGAATCCTAACCGCAATCCGACTCTGACGCGCTCCGACCTCGAACGCGACATCGGCGATGCGCTCGGTATCGAGCGCGTGGTGTGGCTCGGCGACGGGCTCGCCAACGACCACACCGACGGGCACGTCGACACGCTCGCGCGATTTTGTGCACCGGCACGCGTGCTGTGTATGGAAGCGCGCGAAGCGAGCGATCCTAACCGCCAGGCGCTGGCCGCCGTCGCCGTGGATCTGGCCAGCGCGCGCGACGCCCGCGGACGCGCGCTCGAAGTAATTCGGGTTCCGTCGCCGGGTCTGGTGCCTGGCCGCACCGCAGAGGCGATGCCGGCCAGCTACCTGAACTTCTACGTGGCCAACACGGCGGTGGTGGTGCCTACCTACGGGTCGGCCTACGACGCCGAGGCGGTCGAGAAGATCGCCGCCTGCTTCCCGGGACGCGCCGTCGTCGGCGCTTCGGCGCGCGCGCTGCTTACCGGCGGTGGCGCCTTTCACTGCATCACGCAGCAGCAGCCTGCGCCGGCCGTGGCGCGGCGATGAGAGCGAAGCGATGAGCGAGGTCAGCCGAGCGCCCGCGCGAGTCAGCGTCGGAGTGTTGCAGGCCGCGCTCGGCGGTGAGCGCGAGGCCAACGTCCGTCGCATCGAATCGCTTGTTCACGAAGCCGCCGCGCGCGGTGCTCACGTCGCCTTGCCGCCAGAACTATTCGAAGGGCCGTACTTTCCCAAAGTCGAGAGCGAAGAGTTCTTCGAATGGGCGCGGCCTGCCGCCGGCAACGCAACGATCGCTCGCTTCCAGGCACTCGCGGCGCAGCTTGGAGTCGTGGTACCGGTGTCGTTCTTCGAGAAGGACGGACCTCACTACTACAACAGCGTCGCGATGATCGACGCTGGCGGCGCGCTGCTCGGCATCTATCGTAAGAGCCACATCCCCGACGGACCCGGCTACGAAGAGAAGTTCTACTTCCGTCCGGGCGACACCGGTTTCCGTACCTGGCAGACGCGTGCCGGGGCCATCGGCGTAGGCATCTGCTGGGACCAGTGGTTCCCCGAGTGTGCGCGCGCGATGATGCTCGCAGGCGCCGAGCTGCTGCTGTATCCGACCGCGATCGGCAGCGAGCCCCACGATCCGGACCTCGACACCAGCGGGCCGTGGAGGCGCGCGATGGTCGGTCACGCGGTGTCGAACGTCGTGCCGGTGGCGGCGGCCAACCGCGTCGGAGACGAGAACGGACAACGTTTCTACGGCCATTCCTTCGTGTGCGATCACCGCGGCGAAGTGATCGCGGAACTAGGAGACCAGGAGGAGGGCGTCGCGCTCGCCAGCTTCGATCCGGCGGCGGTGGCGCGCACGCGTGCGGCCTACGGATTCTTCCGCGATCGGCGTCCCGATCTGTACGGCGCGCTGACCGGGGAGTGACGGCGCGCTGACCGGGAAGTGACGGCGTGCTGACCGGGAAGTGACGCCGCGATGCCGGCCTGCGCCTGGGCGCCCGGGCCGCCGCCGGTTTTCAGACGGCTCCCTCAGATATGGGAGCCGAAACGAGGTGACCGGCAGGGCCGCCGCCGCAGGCCTGTCACGAAACGCAGGTTCGCTCGATTGCTTAGAGTGTTCTTTCGCGGCACTAAAGGAATCACGAAGCAGTTCTGATGAAGATCCTGGTCAGCGGCGCAACCGGCCTCGTCGGGCAGCATCTCGTGCGGCGTCTTCTCGAAGGCGGCCACGAGGTGATAGCGCTCAGCCGCGATGCCGAAGACGCGACCCTCAATTTGCCGGTGCGTTGCCGGGTTCACGAGTGGACGCCCGAGAACGGGCATCTCGACGGCCGCGCGCTGGAAGGGGTCGAGGCGGTCGTGCACCTTGCCGGAGAAAACGTCGGCGCGGGCCGCTGGAGCGATGCTCGCAAGCACGGCATCGCGCGCTCGCGCGTCGAGGGTACGCGCACGCTGGTAGATGCCATCGCCGGGCTTCCGGCCGCGGCGCGCCCGCGTGTTTTCGTGTCGGCTTCGGCGGTCGGCTTCTACGGTGATCGCGGCGACGAAGTTCTCGATGAGACCGCCGACTCCGGCTACGGGTTCCTTTGCGACGTCTGCCGGGTCTGGGAGCACGAGGCCAGGCGTATAGAGTCGGCCGGGGTTCGCTGGGTGTCGCTGCGTGCCGGTGTCGTGTTGGCCAGGGAAGACGGCGCGCTGCCGCGCATGCTGCCGGCGTTTCGTCTGGGGCTCGGCGCGAGGCTCGGCAGCGGGCGTCAATGGATGAGTTGGATCCACATTGCCGATCTCGTGTCGCTGTTCGTGTTCGCGATCGAGAACCGGCAGCTCGAAGGGCCGGTCAACGCGGTCTCGCCGGTCCCGCTCACCAACCGAGACTTCACTCGCACGCTGGCACGGGTGCTGCGGCGTCCCGCGCTGCTGCTGGTCCCCGGCACGATGCTGCGCTGGAGGTTCGGCGAAATGTCCTCGCTGCTGCTGGACAGCCAGCGAGTGCGACCGACCGCAGCTGAGGAGGCCGGCTTCCGCTTCGACTACAGCGATCTCTCGCTGGCCCTTACCGATCTGTGTGCCGACACCGCGCGGGAACTGCGGCTCGAGATGTGGATCGACCGCTCGCCGCGCGAAGTTTTCGAGTTCTTCGCCGACCCTGACAACCTCGAGTCGACCACCCCGCAGAGCCTCGGGCTGCGCATCGTGAAGGCGCCGCAGGGGCCGCTGCACGAAGGTGCGCTGCTCGAGTATCGCCTGCGCCTGCACGGGATCCCGCTTCGATGGCGCGCGCGAGTGGAGGTCTGGGATCCACCGCGGGCTTTCGTGAGCTCTCAGCTTCGCGGTCCCTGCAAGGCCTGGCGTCACACCCGCGAGTTCGAGCCTCTCGACGGCGGCACCGTCGTGCGCGACATCGTCCGCTACGAACCCCCCGTTGGGGCCGTGGGAGAATGGATGGCAGGTCGTCGCATCGAAGCTGACATTGCGTTCATCTTCGCCTACCGGCGTACCCGTCTGCTCGAATTGCTGGCCTGAACCACAGCGCACGGCGCGATCTCGCACACGCGCAGCCGTTGACATGGATAGTGGGCCTCTCTACTTTCCGCCCGCGTTGCGGCTGGCTCCCGCTCTCGCTCGTCGGCCCCGCACTACAATTTGGGAGGGTTCTCTATGTTCGGATCCAATGCCGAGGCGGTCGATACTGCGTTCGAGCTCAACTACGTGTGGGACTACTCGTCCAAACAGGAAGGACTGCGCAACCTCTACGAGAAGTCCAAGATCAGCCACTGGGACGCCCGGACCGACCCGGACTGGTCGATCGAGGTCGATCCGGAGGCCGAGAACACCCCGGACCAGTTCATTCCGTGGTACGGCAGCGTTCATTGGAACAAGCTCGACGAGAAAGAGATTCGCCAGATCCGTCACTGCGGGCAGGCGTGGAGCCTGAGTCAGTTCATGCACGGCGAGCAAGGCGCGCTGATGGCGGCTTCGCAGCTCGTCAACTGCGTTCCCGACATCGACGCCAAGTTCTATGCCGCGCAGCAGGCAGCCGACGAAGCCCGTCACGTCGAGGCCTACGAGCTCTATCTCAGCACAAAGATGCAGAAAGAGTATCCGTGCAACCCCGAGCTTCGCACGCTGCTCGACCAGATCCTCACTTCCAATGAGTGGGACATCAAGTATCTCGGGATGCAGATCCTCGTCGAAGGACTGGCGCTGGCCGCTTTCGGCATGCAGAACCAGGTGACGCGCGAGCCGCTGATCAAGGACATCACTTCGCGCATCATGGCCGACGAGGCACGCCACGTAGCGTTCGGCGTGCTCTCCTTGCGCGAAGTCTACAAGGACATGTCGGACGCCGAGCTCAAGGTGCGCGAAGAGTTCGCCGTCGAAGCTTGCTACCTGATGCGCGATCGGCTGCTTCCCAAAGTCCTGTGGGAACAGTTCGGCCTGCCGGTGCGCGAGATGGAAGAGCTGAGCGACAAGTCTCAGACCATGAAGCAGTTCCGCACCATGCTGTTCTCGAAGATCGTTCCCAACGTAAAGCGCCTCGGCCTGCTCAACGACCGGCTGCGCGAGCAGTTCGGCACGCTCGGAATCCTCGGCTTCGAGGAGTGGGAACCTTCGGCCTGAGCGCTCGCTAGCCGGCGCTCACTTCTTCGCTGCGAGCAGTTCGGCGAGTCCTCCGAGGTCTCCGCCTTCGAGCTGCCGGGTCTGGCCGCCCTTGGCGAGGAACTCGGCCATGCGGCGTTTTGTTTCGGGAGTCGCAAGCGTCCGGTTGAACGCGTTGGCTTCATCGAGCAGTCCGTCGATGACGCCGACCTCGGCAGAGTTGACGCAGGCCTTGGCGAGCGCGATCGCCTGGGCCGGAAAGCTCGCGATCGTGAACGCGAGCTTCTTCACGAACGGGTCGAGTTCGTCGCCGGGTAGTGCACGGTTGATGTAGCCGTAGCGTTCGGCGATTTCGGCGGACATGTCCTGGCATCCGAGAATGATCTCGAGCGCCCTGCCGCGTCCGCAAAGACGCGGCAGGCGTTGGGTGCCGCTGCCGCCGGGCAGGATTCCCAGCGCCACCTCCGGCTGCGCGAACACCGCCTTGCCGAGCGCCGCGAAACGCATGTCCAGCGACAACGCGAACTCGCTTCCGCCGCCGCGCGCACGGCCTTCGATCTTGGCGATGCTCACCTTGGAGATGGTGCGGAAGCGGTCGACCATCGCGTGGAAGAAGGTCAGCTCCTCGCTTCGCGGGGGCACATTGTCGGGGAGCTGCTGGATCATCGAGACGTCGGCGTGGGCGATGAAGAAGTCGGGGTCGGCGCTGTCGAAGACCACCACCCGAACCTCGGCATCGGTCTCCAATTCACGTCCCAGCCGGTCGATCTCCGCCATCAAAGGAAGGTCGAGCAGGTTGATCGGCGGATGGTCGATGGTGGCGAAGCAGACGCCGCGCTCGACGCGGATACTCAGGCACTCGTATCCTTCATACCCGTGGTCGCTCATGTGTAACCCTCCGGTAGTCGTCCGCGGTCGGTGGGACCGGCCAGAGCGTCGTTTATCGGGCGTATCCCGGGGCTGCAAGGCGCGCGGTTGGCAGCGGCGGGAATCGATCGAGCGATCGTTCCCAGGTCCGGGAGCGGCCGGATTCGGGGCCGGCGTTGCGCGAGTTGTTGCGCCTCGTCGTTGCCTGGGATTGTCTAGCGGCGCGTTCAACAGTACCGGACCGTCCGAGTCGGCAGCGGTTGCTGCCTGGTTGGCATGTCCCCTGCTTGTCCAGGGATAGCGTCTCACGGAGGAAACCGATGAAGCGATTCAAACACATCCTGGCGACGACCGACCTTTCGCCCGAATCGTTCGCGGCGGTGCAGTTCGCGGCGCACCTGGCTCTGGCGCAGGGCTCGAAGCTGACCATCCTGCACGTACCGCAAACCACGACCCTGCTGTTTACCGATTTCTCGCCCCCGGTGGACCTGCTCGCTCTTGATCGCGAGATCGAGTCGGCCGCGCGCGAGAAACTCGAAGGATGGGTGCAGCGGCACGTCAAGAAGCAGCCGGGAGTGCGAATTGTCGTTCGCTCGGGCGTCACGCACGAGGTGGTGAACAAGGTGGCCTCGGATCTCGGCGTCGGCCTGATCGTGATCGCCACTCATGGTCGCAAGGGGATCGGCCACGCGATTCTCGGCAGTGTCACCGAGCGTGTGCTGCGCGAAGCCCCGTGCCCGGTGCTGGTGGTGCGGCCGCCGGCGCCGCCAAAAAAAGCCAAGGCCAAGTCGAAGTAGGCGCTCGCGGGACGATTTGAAAACCGCCTCGCCATCTCGACAAGCCGCCGCGGCAGCGTCCGCGCGCCGCGAGTTTCGTGGCGCGCACGGCGTGCGACTGGTTGCCGACACCTACGGCGATCCATCGGCCGTGCCGGTGCTGCTGCTGCACGGAGGTGGCCAGACCCGCCACGCCTGGCGAGGCACTGCCAGGGTTGTTGCTGCGGCCGGCTTCTATGCGGTGACGCTCGATCTTCGCGGCCACGGCGAGAGCGGGTGGTGCGATGCCGGGAACTACGAACTCGAGACTTTCGCCGACGACATCCGCGCGATTGCCGGCGAACTGCCCAGTGCGCCGGCGCTGGTTGGTGCTTCGCTGGGCGGGTTGGCCGCGCTGGTCTGCCAGTACGAGTACCGCCTGGCGCGGGCCATCGTGCTCGTCGACATCGCACCGCGCGTCGATCCCGAAGGGGTCCAGCGCATCGTCGGCTTCATGAGGGCATTTCCCGAGGGCTTCGCTTCGATCGAGGAAGCGGCCGACGTCGTCGCCGCATACCTCCCGCACCGACCGCGTCCGAGCGATACCAGCGGCTTGGCCAAGAACCTGCGCCTCGGTGAGGACGGTCGCTGGCGCTGGCACTGGGATCCTCGCTTTCTGGGCGAGAGGCCGCGTGCGGAGCGGCCCGACTATCCCGAACGTATCAACGAGGCGGCGCGCTCGCTTTCGGTTCCGACGATGCTGGTGCGCGGCCGCATGAGCGAGATCGTGAGCGAGGAGGGGGCCCGCGACTTTCTCGCGCTGGTTCCACACGCAGAATACGTGGATGTGGAAGACGCGGCGCACATGGTTGCGGGCGACAAGAACGACGCGTTCTGCGAGGCGGTGGTCGACTTCCTGCGGCGCCGCTGCTGTGGGTGCGACTCGGCTGCGGGCGCCGGCTGAGGCGATCAAGGGGCGGATCGTCGCTGCGCCGCGGCCGCACGCTTGTCTTAGTAAGGCCTAAGCGTCAAATCGTCGTCCCGGCTGCGTTTTTCGCTAGACGGCCGCGCGAGAATCTGCAAAATTGCACGGGTCGTTCGGAGCTTGGGGGGTACTTTCCAGGGTTCCCGGTCGATCGGTTCGGAGCTGCCTTTCCCTCGGTTTTCACCCCGAATGTTCGGATTCGTCCTGCCGTGCGCCAGAGCACGGCGCTGCCGCGGCTGCGCAGGCGCCCCAGATCAAGACGAATCCCGTGCTTTGGCGGAGCCCACCTCTCCGTCATGGGTGGCCCGGGCGAACTGAGTCGACGGCTCGTCCGGGCCTCTCCCTCTCTCCTGATCCATTCCCATCGTTGAGTCGCAAACCGGTGCTGCGCTCTTGGCACCGTCGCTGCCTCGCTGCCGTCCGGCGAGCAAGTCGTGTCGCCGCTGTGTAACCTTTCGGGGCTCTGGCGCGTGTGTGGAGTAAAACGCCGGAGGTGACCATGAACGAGACACGCATAGCGGCTGACCGAGAACTTCCAAGCTTCGCTGACGTCGTCGTGCTCGGCGGCGGTCTGGCCGGACTTGCGGCCGCGGCCTATGCCGCGCGCGGTGGTGCCAGTGTGCTGCTGCTCGAGAAAGCTCGAGCGCCAGGCGGCCGCGCCGCGACGCATCGGATCGACGACTTCTGTTTCAATATCGGCCCCCACGCTCTGTACGCCGGCTGCGAAGCCGAGGATGTGCTGCGTGAACTCGCGGTTTCGTTCAGCGGGCGCCGGCCTCCGGTCAGCGGAGGTCTGGCTCTTCGAGGCGGGTGCCTGCACACGCTGCCGAGCGGATTCGTTTCGCTGCTGACTACGGGTCTGCTCTCGCTCGGCGGCAAGCTGGAACTGGCGAGGGTGCTCGCTTCGATCGAGAAGGTCGATCCTCGGCCGCTGCGCGGGCGTTGTGTGCGCGAGTGGATCGATGGAACGTTTCGCGACCAGGTGGTGCGCGAGATCGTCGAGGCACTGACGCGCGTGACCGGATATGCCAACGATCCGACCAGGGCCGATGCCGGAGCTGCGATCGCGCAGCTACAGAGAGGTCTGCGCGGGGTGAGTTATCTGGACTCGGGGTGGCAGACGCTTGTCGACGGCCTCGCCGAGTCGGCGGTCCGAGCGGGCGCACGCATCGAATCGGGACAGCACGTTCGCGGCGTGCACGCCGCGCCGGGCGGCGCCGGCTACAGCGTGGAGTGCGACGGAGGGCGTCGCGTCGATGCCGGCGCGGTGGTTATGGCCGTTGCGCCCGCCGTCGCCGCGGCGCTCTACCACGGGCCTGCGTCCGAAGAACTGCGCCGCGTCGCTGGCGCTGTGCGACCCGTAAGGGCTGCGTGTCTGGACCTTGCGCTACGCCGTCTTCCGGATCCGCGAGTGTTGTTCTGTCTCGGCGTGGACCGACCGCTCTACTTCTCGGTGCACTCCGCCTCGGCCCGTCTCGCGCCGTCGGGCGGCGGGTTGGTGCATGTCGCAAAATATTTGCCGGGCGGGGACCTGCCAGCGGGTCCGGAGCGTCACGCAGATACGGATCGCCCGGACCCGCGGGCCGACGAGGGCGAGCTCGAAGGTTTCTGCGACCTGCTCCAGCCGGGTTGGAGGAAGCAGGTGGTCGAGCGGCGCTATCTGCCGGCGATGACGGTGGTGCACGCGCTCGTCGAGGCAGGAACACGGCGGCCCGCCGCCAAGGTGGAGGGTGCCGATGGCCTGTGGCTGGCCGGGGATTGGGTAGGGGATCAGGGGATGCTGCTGGATACGGCGCTGGCCAGCGCCAGGGTTTCGGGCTGCGCCGCCGCGGCCCACGCCTCGGCGCGCCGGAGTGACAGTCGCCCGCAGGCCGCCTGAGCTTGACGCCGGTTAAGGTGCCTCTGTGGAAGACGCTGCAACAATGGACATTTACGAGGCGGTCTTCAACGAGAACCGGAAGCTGATCTGGGGTTTGTGCTACCGCATGACAGGATGCGCAGCCGACGCCGACGATGTCGTCCAGGAGACCTTCGTGCGCGCAATCGCGAGACCTCCCGGCGACCTCTCCCAGCCCTGGCGACCGTGGCTGGTGCGGGTGGCCGTCAATCTCTCGCGTGATGTTCTGCGGCGCCGTCGACGCAGCTCCTACGTGGGGCCGTGGCTTCCTTCTCCGATCGCGACCGAGTCGGAGGTCGTGGTGCCGGCCTACGAAGCGGTCGGCACGGGTGGTTCGACCGAGGGGCGCTACGACCTGCTCGAAAGCGTGTCGATGGCTTTCCTGACGGCGCTCGAAGCCCTCACGCCGCAGCAGCGAGCGGTGCTGCTGCTGCGCGATGTCTTCGATTACTCGGTACGCGAGACCGCGGCTGCGTTGGCGGCCAGCGAAGGCGGGGTCAAGGTTGCCCATCTGCGCGCGCGTCGCGCGATGGCTGCCTACGAGTGCGAGCGGGCGGTACCCAGCGGCGAGCTGCGCGAGCGCACCCGCCGCGCGTTGTGGAAGTTCCTGGAAGGACTGGCCACCGCCGACTTCGCAGCGGTAGAGGCCCTGCTATGCGAGGACGTGCGTGCGACCAGCGATGGCGGTGGAGACTTCTACGCGGCCCTCAACCCGATCGAAGGAGCTTCGAACGTTGCACGTTTCTACGCCGGTCTGCTGCGCAAATTCGGCTCGGTCGGAAGTTCCTCGTTCGCCGAGTACAACGGCTTGCCGGCCGTGCTGGTTCGCGTGGACGCGCCGCGTCTGGCGCGTCTGGCGCCGTGCTTTCTCCTGCAGGCGCAGGCCGACGCGAGCGGCCGCATCCGTCGCCTCTACACCGTGCTGGCTCCTCGCAAGCTGACGGCGGTTCGGTTCTGACTTCGCCGTCGATCCCGCCGAAGTCGACGCGAGTGGCGGCGTCGCGCCGTTTCAAGCCGCGCCAACCGGCTCGATGTTGCGCGGGTCGTCGTGTCCGGCGTCCCCGACCGCGGTCGCGACGGGATACGCCGCCAGCGATTCTTCGGCGGCCGGTACCAGCATCGTGTCGATCGCACGCGTGTCGGCGAGCGTCGGGTCGAGCCAGCGCGCGTAGTCGCGCGGCGACAGCAGCACCGGCATGCGGTCGTGGATCGGCGACGCAAGAGCGTTGGCGGTGGTGGTCAGCAGCGCGCAGCTTTCGAGCGCGGCTCCGTCGGGAGCCCGCCATCGCTCCCACAGCGCGGCGATCGCCAGCGGCGCGTTGTCGCGCGCGTGGAAGTACCACGGCTGCTTGCGCGCGCCTTCCCGTTTCCATTCGTAGAAACCCGAGGCCGGGACTATGCAGCGTCGCGACGCGAAGGCCGCGCGGAAGGACGGCTTCTCGGCCGCGGTCTCTGCGCGCGCATTGATCATCCGGTTACCGATCGCGGGGTCTTTGGCCCAGGCCGGAACCAGACCCCAGCGCAGCATTACGAGTCGCCGCCTTCCTTGCTCGACGCGAACGGCAACGACGTTCTGGGTCGGGGCGATGTTGTAGCGCGCAGCCAACACCAACTCGCCGGCCCACGCGTCGAAATGCGCGGCCAGGGCCTGAGCAGGCGTCGTCAACACGAAGCGTCCGCACATCGATCACTCCTGGCGCCGGCGGGTTGCGCTGGTACCTGGGGCGCAAATTGCCCACATTGCACGGCGTGCATCAATCCACTCCGACCGTGTTGTCGCACCGGCGACCGCCGCGACGGGTTCCAGGCGCGCCGCCGCGTGGATCGATTTCTTGGGCGGCGCTTCTCGGTTGCGTGATGTGGACCGCGACCGCCGCCGTCGCGCCCGCGTACGACATCGAGCGCCGCTTCTGCGGGGCGGAAGCGTTCCACGCCGACGTTTCGCCGCCGCCGGTCGTGCTTGGGTGCCGGTTGGCCGGCTGCTGCGACGGATGCAACACCGAGGCCGCGCTGGACCTCGCGGTAGACGTCGAGGGCGACTTCCCGGTGACCCTGCGGGCGCGCATCGAGGGAGATTCAGCCCCGAGGGTTCAGCTCGCACCCGGCCGCACGGTCATCAAGGCGGTGGTGGAAGCGGTGACTCATTCCGCGGCACGAGGGCCGGCCGCATCCGCGCGTCCCAGGCTACTGCGGGTTGAAGCCTCGCTCGACGCTGGCGCCGTCGAGCGTGCGGCGCGAGCGGTGCCTGCGCGCCGCTTCAACGCCGGGGCGGCGGCTCGCCTTGCGATCACTTTCACTCAACTCCAGGGCGAACGCGTCGTGGCGATCGACCGCTACGCCGCGACGGCGGCCGCATGTTCGATCCAGAAGCCGCTTACCGATCGCATCGAGTTGGCGGGCAACGACGGCGGCGAGGAGGCCGTCGTGATCGTCCGCGGGGCTCGCGACGGGGCTTGTGTATCGGGCGAGGTATGGACCGGCAAGCGACTGATTTACATCGGCAACTTGGCGTCAGTCGATGGCTGTCCAGCGGACGTGGCGGTGTTTTCCCGCGACCACGCCGCGGTGCTGCGGTCGATTGGGGGACTGTCGCCAGCGGGGTCTTCGGCCCCCGCCGCGCAGGCCCCCGCCGCGACGGCTCCCGGCGCGCGGGGTGAGGGTGCGGCGCCGCCACGCATCGTTGTCGGGCAGCGGGTGGGACTGCAGGGCTGGACCGCGGGGGTCGGCGAGAGCCTCGCGGTGTCGCTGGCGCCTGCGCGTGTGGTGCTCCCGCTGGCGGTTCGGCTGATTGCACCGGACGGCGAGGTCGAGGCCCTGCGCGAGCGATTCCGTTTTGACCTCGAGGTAGCGGATCGGGCGCTGAACCTTTCGCGTTGCGGCA